>DZAZ01000065.1 GCA_022729755.1 Helicobacter cetorum
ATATTGGTGAAGCAATAAATGAGCAATCTATCGGAATTTCTGAAATCAATCAAGCTATAAATCAAATCGACACTAGCACTCAAGCAAATGCAAATACAGCTGAAAATATTAGTGAAGTTGCAAAAGAGGTCAAAAATATGAGTGATGAAATATTAAATGAAGTGAAAAGTAAAAAATTTGAGTAGTTTTATTTTATATTTTAAGGATTAAAAATGTGTATGATGATAAAAGATAAATACATTCTTCAAAGAAGCAAACAAAAATATTTCAAAGATAGAAGTGTTTATTACACGAGTTTTCCAATTCAAGAGCAATCAAAAAAAGGCGATTGGGATTATAAGCTTAAAAAAATCTTTTTTGTCGGGATTTTAGAGTTTGAAATTGAAGAAAACTCTAAAAGTGAAAATTATTTGACAAAAGTTCAACTTTGTGATGTCGATAAAAAGGAAGTTTTTTATGATAAATTGACTTATTATACCTAAATCTTAGGAAGATTTAGGTATAAAGAAGATTTAAATAATTTAAATAGTGGTTGGAATTTACTAGGAAGTGGTAAAAATACCACTATCAATAATTTAGCCTGGATTTATGATGGAAGTTGGCAACAAACAAAAAATATTAAATCATTTCAAGGATTTTGGGTGAAGAGAGATTAAAAATTACTTTTCAGTCCGTACAAGAGGTAATTCAATCTTTTCTCTTTCTACAGTTGTTTCGTAAAAATCACCGATTTGTACAAATTTAATCCACAAAAATAAAACACCCAAAAAAATAAAAAGTAAATGAAGTTTATAATTTTTAAGCATCTTTTACAGCTTCGATTATTTTATCGTAATTTGGCTCACTTGTAATTTCAGGTATAAGTTCTTTATATGTTATAAATCCCTCTTCATTAATTACAAAAATGGCACGAGCTAAAAGCCCTTTTAATGCACCATCAGCGATTAAAACTCCATATTTTTTACCAAGTTCTTTATCTACATAATCACTTGCTACGGTTAAACTATCAATTCCAGAAGTTGTACAAAATCTTTTTGAAGCAAAAGGTAAATCCATAGATACAACCGTTATATCAACTGTTCCAAACATTGAAATATGTTCATTAAAAGTTCTAGTTTCTTTTGCACAAACATCAGTATCAAGCGATGGAACAACGATTAATAATTGAGTTTTACTACTCTCACCTCCAACTTTTATTTCACTTAAATCAGTTGCAATTAAAGTGACTTCAGGTGCCTTGTCACCTACATTTAACTCATTTCCACTCAAATTAACTAAATTTCCTTTAAATTTTGTAGTAGCCATACATCCTCCTTAGATTTTTTTTATATTTTATTTATTGTATAATTTAACATAATTAATTTTAATTATTATTAAAAATTAAGGCGATTAATGGACAAAATCAAACAAATAACTTTAAACTCATTTACAATGATAGAAATGATTTTTGTAATACTTATAGTATCGATTGTAGCGGTGGTAGTTTCGCCTCAATTTTGTCAAACAGGTAGATGTAATAGCGATTTAGTAAAAGCAGCAAATCAAGTTTTAGGGCATATTCGCTACACTAGGCATTTAGCGATGATTGATAATAAGTTTCAGCCGTATCCGATTAATTTCACAAATCAAGAACGGACAAGGAGTAAATTTTGGTTTAAACAGTGGTGGCAAATATATTTTACAAACACTGGAAATAATATTTTTTATCATATTTTTTCAGATGCTCCAACAAACTCAAATAGTACTTCATTTAATGGTGGAATAACAAATGGTCAAGATGAAGAATTAGCAAGAGACCCTCATACTAATAAATATTTAGTTGGAAATTGGGAAGAGCTTAGTGGTAGTAATAATTTTCCAGAAGAAAGCAAAGTTGTAAAAAGATTAAATTTAACACAAGAATACTCAATTACTGGTTTAAGAATTAGTAATACTTCCTATACATCAAGCTCAATGCCAAATGGTTTAGGACATCGAGTTAGAATTTTATTTGATAATTTAGGAAGACCTTATTTTGATGAAGGAGATACAACTAATGGTTTTAATGAAACTGATATTAATCCGTATGACTGGAATGAAAGAAAACTTTTAAGAACACCAGTTTCTTTAGAATTACAACAAAATAGCGATAGTATCTTTATTTGCATTGAACCAGAAACTGGGTATTCACGTATTAGTTTTGATGGTTGTTAAGCTCACTTATCATCTTTTCAACTTCACTTGGAACTAAATGAGAAATTTTGCCACCATAAACTAAAATACTTCTAACGACTGATGAACTTACAAAAGCATTGTTGAGGTCTGAAGCTAAATAAATTGTTTCCATTTGTGAATAAAGAGAAGAGTTTGCATAGCCAATTTGAAGTTCATACTCAAAATCGCTCACGGCTCTTAAGCCTCTAACAACTAAAAAAGCATTCTCTTTTTGTAAAAAATTGACTAAAAGTGTATCAAAAACTTTAACTTTCACATTTTCTAAATCTTTTGTAGCTTCTTTCAAGAATGCTTCTCTATCGCTAATGCTAAACATAGGATTTTTACCACCAGAAGTTGCAACAGCCACAATAACCTCATCAAAAAGCCTTAAAGCTCGTTTTATAATATTTAAATGTCCGTTTGTAACGGGGTCAAAAGTACCAGGATAGATAACTTTTTTCAAAATTTTCCTTTTTTTTAAAGCAGTGAAATAATTTTTTTAGCTAACTCTTTTTCATCAATATGATAAGGCTTTACCAAATAATTTTTTATTTTTGTATTTAATAGCCCACTTTCCATTGTTTCAAAGATTAACTCTTTTAAATTTCTCCTAAAAATAATTAAAAAATTACTATTTTTATAAGCCTTTTGTAACTCTTTTGCATTTAAACCTTTCATTTCATAATCTATTATAAATAAATCTTGAGTTAATGGCTTTTCTAAAAATTTTGCCATAGAAGTAAAACCTTGAACTTTATAAGATTTATCAATTGCCTCTATAATTGATTTCATTTTCATAACTTCGTTAGTATCTTCTAAAATTATGGTTATAACTTTATCGTTTGATTTTTTTAAATATTCAAGCAATTCAAAAAGTTTTTTATTCTCTTCATTTGCCATAGCTTTGTTAACTGACTTTAAAAAATACTCTAAAAATGTTTGAGATGAGAATGAACCATTTATTTTAGACTCTTCAAAAAACTTTCTAATTAAAGTTGAATTTTTAGCTTTTGTCCATAAAATCGTATCAAACTCATAACATCTTGTATTTAAAACTATAAGTAAAAAATCTTCGACTTTTTTAATTTTGCTTGGATATGCCACTTCAAAATGTCCATAATATGCTGTTTTAAACTCTTCAAGATAAGCAAAAACTTCAGATATTTCCTTTTTTAGAGTTGAAGCTTTGTATAAAGTATCTGCATAATCTTTATTTTTTGCCTTATATTCATTAGTTTTTTCTTGATAAATATTTGAATCTTTATCTTTTAGTGCTAGTATTTCTTCTTTTCTAGCTTTTAATTCATTATGAAGTTGAGTTGCTCGGCTTTGAGCCATACTTTGCATCTGTTTTAAATCTTCAAACTTTTTTTTGAAAAATATATAATCTGGTTGTTGATTTAAAAATACTAATTCAAAAGCTACTTCTCTAGGCTCTTTTCGTTTTTTATGCAAATCTATATAAACTTTTTCAGCATAAAATAACTCATTTTTAGACTTCGCAACATCGCCCATTTTTAAATCTATATCAATTTCCATTAAATGATTATATGCCGTTATTATAAATCTCTTCATTCTCAAAAAATCAAGTGATTTTTTTTGATTTAAATAATTTTTATTTTTAATAATATACTCATTATATGGAGCTAAATACTTCTCAATACATTGCTCTACATCAAGCCCTAATTTTATCCCTTTAAACTCTTCATCACTGTCATCTTAAACTTTATCATCTTCTTTTTCTTTTGGTTTTTCTTCGTTAATCTCTTCTTTAATCTCAAACTTATCGCCTAATTCACAATTAACTTCACTTAAATCTTTAAAACTTTCAAAATTCTCTTCACCACTTGCAATTTTTTGCAAAATTGGAACAATCACTTCATATAAATCATTTTGTTTAAACGGTTTTTCAATTCCTGCAATTGCTTTTGTATTCTCTAGTGCATCTTTTATCTCTTTTGTTTGATTTGATACGATTATTGCTTTAATACTCTCAAGCAAATGCGATTTTTCAAGATGATTAAGTAAATCAATTCCATTCATAATTGGCATATTTATATCTACAAACATAAGTTTTATGTCCATATTTTCAGCAATTCGCTCAAGCGCTTCTTTACCATTACCAGCTTCAAAAAAGTTGCAACACCCAATTGCACTAAGTTGCTTTTTAATAATTTTTCTCATAGAAATGCTATCATCAACTATTAAAATTCCATCTTCAAACTTTTGATTTGCTATTTTTGTTCGGTTTTTTATCATATCAAGCAGTGGAATTAAAATATTATCTATCTCATCTTTTTTAAATGGTTTTGGAATAACTCCAGCAACATTAAGCTCATCAATATAATCTTGCCCGATTGTTAAAACTTCAGTTGAAGCAATAATTACATTTACTCGCTCATAAATCCCCTTTTCATTCAATTTATGAATTAACTCAAATCCACTCATAATTGGCATATTAATATCCAAAAATACACAGTTTATATCAATGTTCGCTTCAATTAAATCTAATGCCTCTTGACCATTGTTTGCCTCAAAAGAGACTTCATAATTAAGTGTTTCAATAGTTTTTCTTATTAATTTTCTCATTGTTGAACTATCATCTACGATTAAAATTTTTATCATTGTATTCCTTGTAAAAAAGGTTTTTTTTATTATAATATATAAAAATTTGATTATAACTTTATATTAAAGGACAGTTTTGAAAAAAACAATTGAGTTACTAAAAACAAACAATGAATTAAAAGTAATAGAAGACGAGGTTGATATTTATCTTGAAATAGCTCATATTGCTTATATTGAAGTGAAAAAAGAGAACTCAAAAGCCTTGCTTTTTACAAATGTAGTCGATAAAAAAAACAATAAAAAGTTTGATATTCCAGTTTTAATGAATTTATTTGGTTCATTCAAGCGAGTTGAAATGTTGATTGGAAATGCTGAAAATATTGCAAAAGAGATTGAAGAGTTACTTCATTTAAAACCACCAACAACTTTTTTTGCAAAGTTAGATTTATTCAAAAATCTCTTTTCGCTAAAAAATGTTTTTCCAAAACGACTTTCAACTAATGGAATTTGTCAAGAAATTATAAAATTAAATGAAGAAGTTAATTTATTTGATTTACCGATATTGACAACTTGGGAGCTTGATGGTGGAGCTTTTATTACGATGGGACAAATTTACACTGAAAGCTTAAATGGTGAGCTTAAAAATCTCGGGATGTATCGACTTCAAATTTATGATAAAAATCATTTAGGACTTCATTGGCAAATCCACAAAGATAGCAATCACTTTTTTCACGAATATAAAAAAGCAAATAAAAAAATGCCTGTAAGTATTGCAATTGGAGGCGATCCGCTTTATACTTGGTGCGGTCAAGCTCCTCTTCCGATTGGAGTTTTTGAGCTTATGCTTTATGGTTTTATCAAAAACACTCCTGCAAAATTAGTTAAATCTATCACAAATTCGCTTTATATTCCAAATGATGCTGATATCGTAATTGAGGGCTTTGTGGATGTGAATGAGCTTCAAATCGAAGGACCTTTTGGCGACCATACGGGTTATTATACTTTGCAAGAGCCTTATCCCGTGCTTGAAGTTAGTGCGATAACTCACAAAAAAAATCCAATCTATTTAGCTACAGTTGTGGGAAAACCGCCACTTGAAGATAAATATTTAGGTTATGCCACAGAGCGAATTTTCTTGCCATTACTTCAGACAAATGCTCCAGATTTGATTGATTATTATATGCCTGAAAATGGTGTATTTCACAATTTAATTTTAGCAAAAATAAAAACTCTCTATCCAGCTCATGCAAAACAAATTATGCACGTTTTTTGGGGAGTTGGACAAATGAGTTTTGTAAAACATGCGATTTTTGTCGATGAAAATGCCCCAAAACTTGAAAGTGAAGAGATAATCGATTATATTTTAAATAGAGTTAGTAGCGAAAAAATTATCATAAGCGAAGGAGTTTGCGATGCACTTGACCACTCTAGTCCGAAGCCTTGCGAGGGTGGAAAGTTAGGAATTGATTGCACTGGCGAGGAGGTTGAGCTTGGAGTTGAAATTTTAAATGATGAAGAGCTTTTTGAGATGGCAAAAAATTTAAATCCAAACATCAAAGGCTTAAAGCAATATAAAACTAACACTAAAAATCCGATGACTGTGATTAGTGTGGATAAAAAAGAGAGCCAAAAAGAGACTTATGAAGATTTAAAAATATTAGATAGATATATCAAAATTTTAGTAATAGTTGATGAGGTTAAAAACGATATAAATAACCCATATATGCTTATTTGGAGAGTTGTAAATAATATCGATGCTAAGCGAGATATTTATATTCATAATAATTTCATTGCAATTGATGGCACAAATAAAAATAGTTTTGATAATTTTACTCGCGAATGGCCAGAAGATGTGGATTGTAGTTTGAGTGTGCTTGAAAGCCTGAAAGCTAGGGGTTTAATTGATATTGATGATGAGTTTGCTAAGAAGTTTTGGTTATAATAAAAATAGAGTAAAAAAAGGAGTAAAGAGATGAAGAGGGTTTTATTTTTATGTATATTAATATTTAGTGAAGTTTTAAGAGCTGGAACACTAACAAATATGAGTGTAACGGCAAGTGATTTAAATACTAGTGCATATTCTACTTATACATTTGAATATACTGTAGCAGATGTTACAAATGTTAGTAATATATTATATGCTAGTCTTTTATTTCCTTCAGATTTTACAATTGATTATACTCAAAACACAACTGCTTGTAGTGATGGAAATATCAAAATTTATATAAACAATATAGAAGTAAATAGTTCTGATATTGCAATGTGTAATATTTGGTCAGTAGGTTCATTTCAATTAAATGGTAGTAATTGGGTTAGTAATTATAGTTTTGCAAATGGTAGTGTAGTTAAAGTTGTAATAGGTGGAAATATTATTAAAAATCCAGCATCTGTTGGAGTTTATAATCTTGGAACTACTAATTTAAAAACTTCTGAAGGTAGTGGAGCTTCAGTTGATACTTATGCTTCTGATACATCTATTACAATTGTGGAACCAACAAACTACACTGTAGAATTTTTTTATTTAAACAATCAAGAATATAATATTACTTCTGTTAATTTAGTAAATACATCTGAAACTATATCTTTACAAAAAAATACCGACTCTCTTTGGAAAGGAAATATAGCAACTGAAGGAAATTATTTTGTTGAAATAGAAACTAATAATACTAAAACTTCACAACTTGACAAATGGTGGCTTAATAGTGGATATATTTATAATATAAAAAAGGGAAGTGGAAATTCTATTAATTTTAATGGAAGTTTAAATATCGATGTTTCACCACAAAAATGGATTAGAGTAATAGGTAATTCTCCATTAAGAGCAGAAATAAATGGATTGGGTGGTTTGGCATTATATCGATATGTAAATGGAATTTATCAACATCAATATTATGCTGAATGGGATATGTATAACTATCTTCATATGGACAATATACACTATAGTAATGGATATAGTGGAACTACAAATTTTATACATCTTTTAGACACAAATGCAACTAATGTAATTACAAATTATTTACAAGTTGGTAGTGATATAAATATAACTCAAGAAGTTAGTTACATAGATGGAAATAATTCAATTTCATACACTTGGTATATTACAAATATTTCAAATAATGCAAAAAGTAATTTAGCATTTATTAGAGGTGGAGATACATATTTTGATGGAAGTGATAGTTCATATCCAAATTATGAACCTTCTAAAAATATGGTATTTGTACAAAATCAAGATTATAGTTTAGCTATGGGATTAAGAGGCGATAGTATCAGCTTAGCAGATGGTTATTTTGCAGGAAATTATGCTACAGCTCACTCTCAATCAAGTACGGGTAGTTTATTAAATACAGTTAATACAGCTTATCAAGATGCAGGTTATGCTTTACAATGGAATAAAACTACACTAGAAGCAAATGAAACTTGGATTGTAAGGGCTATTGAAGATATTAATCTTACAACTTATCGTCTTAGTGGAAATTTATTGAATAATGAGAAAAATGTAACTGATATTTCTTTAATAAATTCAGCAAATAAATTAATTGTTTTTGAACAAAATTTAACTAATACAACTTTTGATATAAATATTTCTGATAAAGGTAACTATTTTTTACATTTAATTACCGATAAAAATCAAACTTGGTATTACGATTTTATCTCACAAGAAATTTACTCAACTCCTCTTGCAAGTTCTATGAACTTTAATGCTAATTTAAATCTTGATATAAATGTTTCTACATCTAAATTTAAAATAAATTTACTAAAAAATTCAGGTGGAGAAAATGGATTAAATGATTGGAGTTATGTTGATGGCGGAGATGGTTGGAGAATTGAGAGTGATTGGAATTATGAGTTATTTAATAATCCTCGAAATGGAAATTTTTCGTTTGAAAGTTCATATGGTTGGTGTAGCTTATCGCAGTTAGTAGATTTAACCTCTTCATATTCAACTGAAATTTTAGACACACTTCCAACTCTTTCAGTTGGTGTTTGGGTTAGAAGTAGAGTTGCTGGGCAATATTATTTAAAAGTTGATTTATTAGATGAAAATCAAGCCATACTTGATAGTTGGAGTGTCGGAAGTCAAGCTTCACCTATTAATTTGGCTGAAAATATTGATTGGTTTTTAGAGTCTCATATATTTGAAAACTATCCACTTGGTGTAAGATATGTTAGATTTTCAATGGCTGGAAAAGATAGTATATTTTGGGCAGGATTTTATGGAACTAAATTTGATGATGCTTATGTAGTAGTTGGTGAAACTCCAAAATTACCAACAATAATTCACTCAACTAAAGAGTATAACTTAAGCGAAAATGTAATTCACATTGGCAATTTAACAATTGAAGAGAATGCTAGCCTTAATATGAGTGGTTATAATTTAATAGTTGATGGAAATTTGACACTTTATGGCAAAATAAATGTAGCTAATTTAGAAGTTAAGCAAAATACAACTATATATTTAAATGAATATACCAATAGTTCATTAATTAATGATTTAACGCTAAAAGGTAATTTAAATATAGATGGGAATAACAGTATTAATTTTATTAATAAAGTCAACTTAAATTCAAATAGTCCTCAAAATGTTTATCTTAATACTTATTTTAGTTTTAGTTCACTTGAATTAAATAATACAGCTGAAGTGAATTTTTATTTAAATACATATCAAGGAATAGCACTAAATAATAGCTTTATTCAAAATTCAACTCCAGTAAAAATTTATAATAATAATATTCTAATCTCATCAATTCTAAGATTTTCATATTTAAATGTAAATGATATAAGTACTTATCAATTCATGAATAGTCCATTTATCGAAAGTCTCTATATATCACCAAATAAAATTGTCGATTTTAATTTTAGTGCAAATAGTGTATCAATAGGTTACTCATTTGATATAAATTCAAGTGGTGAAATTACAACTCTTCCAAATATAACTGATTTTGTAACATCTAATTCAACTTATAACTCTTTAAAATATCAACTTTTTTTAAGTTCAGTTGAAAATTATGAGTTAAATGCAACTTCACTTCCAGATAGTGTAGGTAGTTTATATTTAAATAATTTAAGAGGTCAAATAAAAAATTTAAATGCTAAATTAGATTTTATTAGTTTATTTGATTCAAATATTAGTTTCAAAGATTCAAGTTTTGATATAAATAGTTCGATTTATTTAGATGATTCAAATATCACTTTAGTAAATTCTAATCTTTTTACAAGATATTTAACTCTTTTGGGCGATTCAAACTACACAAAAGATAGTTTAAGTAGTTTTAGTTTTATATCATCAAATTTAAATTTAACTTCGGATGAAATTTCGCTAAATTTTAGTACAGATTTTAATTCACTTGAATTTGGCTCAATTCAAACAGGTACAAGCTTAGCTAAAACTATAAGAATCACAAATTTAAGCCCTTATAATGGAATTGTTAATTTTTCTTCAAGTTCAACAAATTTCAACTTAAATCAAACAAGTTGTAATTTAAGTGCGAATACTTATTGTGATATTGTGGTTAGTTTTAACCCAACTTTTGATGGAAACTATAATCAAACTTTAACTCTTACAGGTGGAAATAATATTAAAACTATTTCATTAAATGGTAGTTCATTTACACCATATTATCCAGCACCAACAATAGTTTCAACTCCTGCACCTACTCCTGTACCTGAAGAGGTAAAAGTTGAGACAAATCCCGATGGTTCAACAACTTCATCTACAACTATTACAACTGAAAGCGGAGAAGTTGTAGAGACAAAAATAGATTTACCAAAAGGTACAACAGTTGAAATAGATAAAACTACAGGCGAAGTTAAGCAAAGTTATACAAGTTCTGATGGTACAAAGTTAGATGTGCTTACAAGTAAAACTGGGGAAGTAACTCTAAGTATTACAACAGCTGATGGTCAAGTTGTAAGTTTTTCTGCACCTCCTGGAACAAAAATAGAAATCAAAGAGGATGGAACTTCACAACAAAATTACCAAACAAAAGATTCTAAAACTGAACTCACAACGGATAAAGATGGAAATATCAACTTAAATGTCCAATCTGATGAGGGTAGCATTGAAATGAATAGTGAACTTGGCGGTTCAACTGAAATTAGAGAAGATGGGGGATTTAGTCAAACTTTTGAAACGGAAGATGCAAGAATTGAACTTGATGCGAGTAAACAAGCCAATTCTCAAGCTACAATCTCAATTGGAAATTTAACTTTAACTTTAAATCCCCCAAAAAATGGAACGATTACAATCACAAAAGATGGTAGTCTTTCGATTGCAAACGACACTGTAACTACAATCGGAACAGTTAAAAGTGAAATGAAAGTAGACCCAAAAACTGGTGAAGCTAATGTTGAAGTCGATATTTCGAGTAATCAAAGAGGAGTTGCACCAAAAAAATATTTT
>DZAZ01000010.1 GCA_022729755.1 Helicobacter cetorum
AATTATTTTAAGTAGTGCTTGTTGAACCCCCTCACCACTTACATCTCTTGTGATTGAGCGATTTTCTGAAAGTCTTGAAATTTTATCAATCTCATCAATAAAAACTATTCCTTTTTCAGCTTTTTTAATATCACCATTAGCTGTTTGTAAAAGTCTTGTTAAAATGTTTTCAACATCCTCACCAACATATCCAGCTTCAGTTAAACTTGTAGCATCAGTTATTGCTATTGGCACATCTAAAAATCTTGCTAATGTTTGAGCCATTAATGTTTTACCACTTCCCGTTGGTCCTATAAATAACACATTTGATTTTGATAACTCTGTATCATCATCTTGCATAGTAGCACTTTGTTTAAAAATTCTTTTGTAGTGGTTATAAACTGCCACTGCAAATGTTTTTTTGCATTTATGCTGACCAATTACATACTCATCAAGTGTCATTTTTAAATCTTTTGGAGTTAAAAGTTCTCCATTAAAGTCCAATTTCTCTTTTTTATCTACTCCTTGAGCTTCATCACTAAAAAATAGTTGGTTAATTGATTTAACACAATTTTTACAAATATAAACACCTTCACCTGCTATTATTGGATTTGCTTTAGTTTCACTTTGTTTACAAAAATCACAAATTCTATTTTTTTTACTCATCAATATTCCTCTTAAATGGTATTCCTCTTGTTGTTTCTAATACAAATTTAGCTAATTTTTTTACTTTTTCATTTTCATTTTCTATCAATTCTTGTGCTATCTCTTTTAATGGTTTTTCTCCAGAAAAAAGCCTTTTATATGCACTTTTTAACTCATCAATTTGAGTTCTATCTATTCTTCTTCTAAGACCATTTAAGTTAAGTCCTCGTAAATATGCCCTATTACCTTCAGCTAAAGTATAAGGAGGAATATCTTGAGTTAAAACCGAACCTCCTGCTATCATAGAGTGTTCACCTATTTTTACAAATTGATGAATAGGTACCATCCCACCAACTACCACAAAATCTTCAATTACAACATGACCTCCAAGAGTAACAGCATTTGCTAAAATACAATTATTTCCGATAATACAATCGTGTGCAATATGCACATATCCCATAAATAAGTTATTACTACCTATTTTTGTGACACTTCCACCACCTTCAGTTCCAGAGTTAAAAAGAGTAAATTCTCTAATTTTATTATCCTCGCCAATTATTAATTTTACTTTTTCGCCTTTGTATTTGAGGTCTTGGGGAATTGAGCCTATTACTGCATAAGAGAAAATTTCATTATTTTTTCCAATATCACTATCGCCATAAATACAAACACCATTATGAAGTTTTGTATTATCCCCTATTTTTGCTTCACTTGATACAAAACAATTTGCACCAATAGTTACATTTTCGCCAATAATTGCACCTTTTTCAATTATTGCAGATGGGTGAATTTGTTTCATTTATCTACAACCATTGCTTTAAGTTCAGCTTCAGCAACTAATTTTCCATCTACAAAAGCTTCGCCACTTAAGACTAATATAGAACCTTTTTGTCTAATCAAATGAAGTTTATATGTCAATCTATCCCCTGGTTTTACGGGATGTCTAAATTTTGCTTTATCAATTGACATAAAATATACTACTTTATTTTGGTAAGCATTTTCATCATCTAAGCTTTTAAAACCTAAAACCCCACCAGCTTGAGCTAAACCTTCAATTATCATAACCCCTGGATAAATTGGATGTTCTGGAAAGTGACCTGCAAAAATTTGCTCATTAATTGTTACATTTTTATAAGCTTCTATATATTCACCTTTTCTAATTTCAACAACTCTATCAATTAATAAAAAGGGAAATCTATGAGGAAGTATTTTTTGAATTTGAACTACATCTAACTCCATTTTGTTTAAATCCTAATCTTTCAAAGTTTTTTAGCTTGATTCTATCAAAAAGTTGTTAAAACTTCTTTTAGTTAAATTGTTTTCTAACTTTTAAATTGTTAAAATGTAAATAAAATTTTGAGGTTTTATCTTAATGTACAAACAATCTTTTGAATTAATGCAAAAATCGACTAATATAGTTTTACTTTCTCACATCGACCCTGATGCTGATGCACTTGGAAGTGCATTAGGGCTTTATTCTATATTAAAAAATATGAAAAAAAATGTAAATGTAGTCAATTACTCAAAAGAGTTAGCAAAAAATTTAGATTTTTTACCAAATTTTGAAAAAGTAAAAAATGAGTTACCAAATAAAATTGATTTAATTATAATCTGTGATACAGGAAATATCGATAGAGTTGGATTTGAATTGCCTGAAGTTGATATTTTAAATATTGACCATCACAAAAGTAATACAAACTATGGAACTATCAATTTAATTGAGCCAAATGCTCCTTCAACTTCAGCTGTTATTTATAATCTTTTAATGCAAAATAATGTAAATATAGATAAAGATAGTGCAATATGTTTATATACTGCACTTGTCGAAGATACGGGATTTTTTAAATATGAAAGCACTAATGAGGAGACTTTTGAAATTGCAAAAAATTTAACTATTTTTGGTGCAAATCCACATTATGTTGCTAAAATGCTAACTGAAAGAGATTCCCTTGCAAAATTGCGACTTATTGCCTTAGTTTTAAATACATTAGATTTGGCACTAGATGCCAGGGTTGCAAAAATTATTTTAACTCAAGATATGCTAAAACAAAGTGGTGCAAAAAGGGCTGATAGTGAAAATATCGCAAATATGGTTCGAGCAATTGCAACTGTTGAAGTTTCGATTTTTTTAAAAGAAGAAAATGAGGGAATAAAAGTTTCACTAAGAAGTAAAAATTATGTAGATGTAAGTGAAATTGCTATGAATTTTGGAGGTGGTGGTCATCAAAGAGCATCAGGATTTAGCTATAACTCAAAAGATTTTGAAGCTTTATACAAAGAAATATTGAGTAAATTAAAAGGAGTTATATAAATGTTTGCAAATGATAGAAGAAAAAAAGGCAATGGTGGTAAAATTTTATTTTTATTAGTTTTAGTGGCTATTGGTGGTGCTGTTGCATATTTAAATAACTCAACTGTGTTTGAAAAAATAAAACCTATAATTGAAATAGAAGGTAATATACATTGGAATTTAAAAGATAATTTTAAACTTAAAGTTAGCGATGATACGGGAATAAAAAATTATAAAGCAATATTAAGCGATGGAAAGAATAATATAGTTTTACTTAATCAAACTCTTGATACTCCACTAAAAGAGGTAGAAGTTGAAATAGAACCACCAAAAGTTGGAATGTTTTTTGAAAAAAGTAATATTTCTATTATAGTAGAAGCAACCGATGCTAGTAAATGGAATTTTTTAGCTGGAAATAGTACTACAAAAACTGCAAATGTTATGATTGATAATAAAAAGCCAACTTTAGTTTTAGTCAATCACTCTTATGGGATTACAAAAGGTGGGAGTGCATTAGTGATTTTTAAGGCTAGTGATGAGAGTTTAGATGAACTTTATATAAATACAAATTTTAACAAAAAGTTTAAAGCGCAAAAATTTTATAAAGATGATTATTATATCTCTTTAGTTGCTTGGCCTGTTATCGAAAACACTTTCAAAGCTACAATCATAGCCAAAGATAAGGCAGGAAATAGTTCAAAAGCAGATATAAATTTTTATTTAAAAGAGAGAAGTTATAAAAGCTCAAATATTCCTTTAAAAGATGATTTTTTAGAAGGTCCAATTACAGACCTCTTTGAAGAGGTTAATCCGCCAAATGTTGAGCTTCACTCTTCACTTGAAAAATTCAAATATATAAACGATGTGTTAAGAAAAAATAATGAAGATTTAATTGCAAAAATAACTTCAAATGTCTTTGTAGATGAGAAAATTTCTTCATTTAATTTAAATCCATTTTATCCTCTAAAAAACGGAGCTGCTGTTGCAAGTTTTGGTGACCATAGATTTTTTTATTATAATGAAGAGTTAATGAGCGAATCTCATCACTTGGGAATAGATTTAGCAAGTGTTGGACTTGCTGAAATAACTTCAAATAATTTAGCAAGAGTTGCTTATGCAAATTTTAATGGAATTTATGGAAAAATGCCTATTTTATATCACGGTTTAGGATTATACACACTCTATGGACACTGCTCTGAAATTAACTTTAATGCAAACGATTTGGTAAAAACTGATAGTGTAATTGCAAGAACTGGCAAAAGTGGATTAGCATTGGGTGACCATCTACATTTTGGTGTATTGGTTCAAGGAATTGAAGTTAGACCTGAAGAGTGGATGGATGAGAAGTGGATACGACTTAATGTGAAAAATGTAATTGAAGAAGCAAAAAAAATGGTAGATAAAAAGTAAAAATATTATGCTAGTAAAACAAAAAAATTTAAGAGTTTTTGAAATTGAAATAGATGATGAAGTGGAATTTTTTAACTATGTAAATAAAAATTTTATAATTTTGCAAAAATTTTTACTACTTTTAAGGGGCAATATTAGTGAAAATATAATTAAATTTTTAAATGATAATAAAATGATTTTTTTTGATGTAAATAATATAATTGATATAAACAGTGTTATCTCTAATGCGAAATTTAAAAGTGTAGAAACAAATAAAACGGATAAAAAAGAAGAACAAATAGAGGTAAAAAGATTAATTTTTAATAGAACAATTAGAAGTGGTGAAGAGATTATTTGTAGTGATGATGTAGTAATTTTTGGAAGAGTTAATAGTGGTGCAAAAATTATAACAACAGGAAATGTCGAAGTTTTTGGAATGATTGATGGTATGATTGAGTCAAGTGGTGATTATTTGATAGCTAAAGAGATTGGAAGTGGTGACATTATTTTTAATGGTGAAGTGATAAATAAAGCTATTTTTAATAGTACGATAAGACAAATTAGTTTCAAAAATGGTAGTTTAATGGTTAAGGAGCTTTAGTGAAGCAAAAAACGATAGCTAAAAGTATGGAAGTTGTAGGAGTGGGATTACATAGAGGTGTAGCTGTAAAAATGGTACTTGAACCACTTGAAGCAGATTTAGGAATTATATTTTATAGGAGTGATAGGGGAGTTTCGATAAAACTATCACCTCAAAATATAGTTGATACAAAATTAGCAACAGTTCTTGGAAAAGATGGAGTTAGTATCTCTACAATTGAGCATTTTTTATCGGCACTTTATTCTTATGGAATTGACAATATTAGAGTTAGTGTAGATTCTGATGAATTGCCAATATTAGATGGAAGTGCAATTGGTTTTTGTATGATTTTAGATGAAGCTGGAGTTAGAGAATTAGATGCTTATAAAAAAGTTTTAATTATAAATCAAGAAATAGAAGTTCAAAGTGGCGATAAATTCGTAAAACTTTCACCTTCAAAAAATTTAGAATTTAATTTTAAAATAGAATTTAATCATCACTTAATTAAAACTCAAGAGTTTAATTTTAACTTTTCAAAAGATTTATATTTAGAAGAAATTGCAAGGGCTAGAACATTTGGATTTTTAAAAGATGTTGAGTATCTTCGTTCAATTGGACTTGCAAAAGGTGGAAGTTTAGATAATGCAATAGTACTTGATGAAAAAAGAGTTTTAAATGCTGATGGACTTAGGTTTGCTAATGAATTTGTAAGACATAAGATTTTAGATGCAATTGGGGATTTAGCCGTTTTAAATTATCCTATTATTGCAAAGTACTCATCATTTGCAGGAAGTCATTCTCTAAATCATCAATTAACAAAAAAAGTTTTAAGCGATGCCCAAAATTATGAAATAGTTGAAGTAAAATCTAAAGTAGAATTTGAGAGAGTTTATGCAAAAAGTTGATGTGTGTGTAGTGGCTTTATCTTCTCCCATATTGGTTGGAATTTATGAAAATTTAAAATTAAAACAAGAAATTAAAAGTTTAGAAAAAACAAGTGAAATTTTACCAAAAATTTTTAGTGATATTTTTCAAAACTATGAAATAAATTCTATATTTTTTGCAAAAGGACCAGGTAGTTATATGTCTATAAAGTTAGTTTATATATTTTTAAAAACATTAAATATTGTAAAAAGTATTCCACTTTTTGCAACTGATGGTTTTTATTTTTGCAATTCTCCAATTAAAGCAATGGGAAACAGGTATTTTATTAAAAATAATAATGAAATAGAAATTATAAAATTAGAAAATGTAATTACAAATTTTATGTTACCAACTTTTTTAGATAAAACTAAATTTAGTAGTGATATAGAACCACTTTATGTTTTACCTGCGATAGAACTTCAAAAGGAGCGGAATTGACAATTGAAGTTCCTGCAACAAGTGCTAATTTAGGGCCAGGTTTCGATACATTAGGGCTTTCACTAAATTTAATAAATAAAGTAATTATAAAACCATCTAAATTTTTTAGTGTATCGATTAAAGGAGAGGGAAGCAAAAATAGAAAATTAAAGTCAAATAATATTTTTATAAATATATTTAATGAATATTATAAAAATTTAACGGGTAAAAGGGATAATTTTAAATTTACATTTTTAAATGAAATACCTATTTCAAGAGGATTAGGGAGTAGTTCAGCTGTAATTATAAGTGCAATTTATGCCGCTTATGAAGCTTCTGATATAACTATTTCAAAAAATAAAATTTTATCACTTGCACTTAATTTTGAGCCACATCCTGATAATATAACTCCCGCAGTTATGGGTGGATTTAATGTGGCAATAGTTGAAAAAAATCAAGTTTTTTCACTAAAAAAAGAGATGCCATCATTTTTAAAAGCTATTGTAGTAATTCCAGATAAAGCAATTTCAACAGTTCAATCTCGTACTACTCTTCCAAAATTTTACTCAAAAAGTAGTGCTGTTTTTAATGTTTCAAGAAGTTCACTATTAACTTCTTGTTTTTTTAGTGAGAATTGGGAACTTTTGAAAATTGCTTCAAGAGATAAATTTCATCAAAAATATAGAATGAACCAAATGCCAGAACTTTACGAAGTTCAAAAAGTAGCACTTGAAAGTAATGCTTTAATGAGTACTTTAAGTGGAAGTGGTTCTACTTTTTTTAATATGGTGTATGAAGATGATGCAAAAAGAGTGGCTAAAAAACTACAAGATACTTTCCCACAATTTGAAGTTAAAATTTTAGATTTTGACAATAGTGGTGCTAGAGTTATTTATGATTAAAGCTTAAATTTGATATAATGAAACAAGTAGATAAACCAATTAGAATGTGCATAATGTGTAAACAAAGGGATGTACAATCAAATTTAATCAGACTTCAATGTATTGATAAAAAGTTAATAAATCATAGTGGAGTTGGAAGAAGCTTTTATATATGCAAAAGTTGTATAGATAATAAAAAGTTATTTAAAATGCTATCACATAAGTGTAAAATAGAAGTGGAAGAGTTAAGGAAAAATTTAAAGGAGATTTTATTTAATGCATAAAGTTCGTGTTCATGAAATTGCTAAAGAGTTAGGGTTAAAAAGTAAAGAAGTCGTAGAAAAAACTAAAGAGATAGGGCTAGAGTTAAAAGCTGCATCTAGTGTAAATTCTGATATCGCTGAAGGTATTGTTGAGTATATTATGAAGGGAATAATTCCAAAAGTAATTAAAAATGAGATTGAAAATTCTCAAGAAGAGGTAAGTGAAATTAGCAAAAATATCGAAAAACAAGAAGTTTTAGATGTGCAAGTTTCTGTGAAATTAGAGGAAAAAGAAGAAAAAATTATAGAACATAAAAAAGAAGAGATAGAAGCAGTAAAAGAGGATACAGAAGAGAGTTTAGCACAATCATCGATTATGAGAAGAAGAGTTGGTGGAATTAAAATAATTAAAAAAAATAAAGTAAATGAACCAAAAGAAGAAGTAGAAGAGATAAAACTTGAAGCTCCTTTGAGTACTTCACAAATAATTACTGAAAATAAAAAAACAACTCAAGCTAATGAAGAACTAAGAAATGCTGATAAATCAGAAAAAAAATCTTTTCAAAAGCAAAAGAAAAAAACTCCACCACCTTCAAAACATACACAAATGGAAAAAATTGATTTTCAAAGAGATTTAAGTGAAAGTTCAAGAGAAGATGAGAGTGAAGATGAAGTTGTATTGCTTGATTTTTCAATTGAAGATGAGATAAAAAAAGAGAATGATAAACTTAAAAATATAATTGATGAAAAAAATATAAAAATTACAAAAAAAACTTCATTTTTAAATCAACAAGGTATCAAAAGAACTTCAAGAAGAAAAAGAAGACCTACTCAAAATGGTAAAAGCGAAGATGTAAAAGTTATTTCTATTCCTGAGAATATTAGGGTTTATGAATTTGCTGAAAAAATTAATAAAACATCATCAGATGTTATAAAAGTGCTTTTTAATTTAGGAATGATGGTAAATAAAAACGATTTCTTAGAAGGTGATTATATAGAGATTTTAGCAGATGAATTTGGGTTAGAAGTTCATACGATTGACCCACTTGAAGAGATGGATTATATTAAAATTTATGATAAAATAGAGGATACAAAATTAGTAGAGCGACCTCCAGTTATCACTATTATGGGACATGTTGACCACGGTAAAACTTCACTACTTGATAAAATCAGAAATACTAAAATCGCAGATAAAGAGGCTGGTGGGATTACTCAACATATTGGGGCTTACATAATAGAGAAAAATGGCAAAAAAATCACATTCTTAGATACACCAGGACACGAAGCATTTACAGCAATGAGAGCTAGAGGTACTAAAGTTACTGATATTGTTATTATTGTAGTTGCAGCTGATGATGGGGTTAAACCTCAAACTATTGAAGCAATTTCACACGCAAAAGCAGCAGGAGTTCCTATTATTGTTGCAATTAATAAAATAGATAAAGCTGATGCTAATCTTGATAGAGTTAAATCTCAAATGGCTGACCAAGGTTTAACTCCTATTGATTGGGGTGGAGAGTATGAGTTTATTCCTGTTTCAGCTTACAGTGGTGCTGGAATTGAGGATTTACTTGAAACTATTTTAATTCAAGCTGAAGTATTAGAGCTTAAAGCAAATCCAAAAAGAGAGGCAAAAGCAGTTGTAGTTGAGTCAAGTGTTGAAAAAGGTCAAGGAGCTTCAGCCACTGTAATTGTTCAAAATGGAACATTAGAAGTTGGAAATGTTTTTGTAGTTGATACAACTTATGGAAGAGTTAGAACTTTAACAAATGATTTAGGTAAAAAAATAAAAAAACTTGAAGCAGGTGAACCTGGAGTAATAACTGGATTTAACGATGTTCCAACAGCTGGTTCAGTATTAATTGTTACAGAAAATGAAAAAGATGCAAAAGAGTATGCACAAAAAAGAGCTGATTATTTCAGACAAAAAGGGCTTTCAAAATCTACAAAAGTTACTTTTGATGAACTTGGAGATTTAATTGCTGAAGGAAAATTAAAAGCACTTCCAATTATATTAAAAGCCGATGTACAGGGAAGTTTAGAAGCAATTAAGGGAAGCTTAGAAAAGCTTAAAAATGAAGAGGTGAAAATCAATATTATTCATTCAGGTGTTGGTGCAGTTAGCGAAAGTGATGTAACTTTGGCAAGTGCAAGTGAAAATACAATCGTACTTGGATTTAATGTAAGACCTTCAACAAGTGTTAGCAATAAAGCAAAAATTCTTGGAGTTGAGATTAAAACTTACTCAATAATTTATAATTTATTAGATGATGTAAAATCGCTTTTAAGTGGTTTAATGGCTCCTACATTCAAAGAGGAAATTTCTGGTCAAGCTGAAGTTAGAGATACATTTACTATCGCAAAAGTTGGAACAATCGCTGGTTGTATGGTAATTGATGGAGTTATCAATAGAAATGCAAAAGCGAGAGTTATTAGAGATGGAGTTGTTATTTACACAACTACAATTAACTCTTTAAAAAGATTTAAAGATGATGCTAGAGAGGTTTCAAAAGGCTATGAGTGTGGAATTATGTTAGATAACTTTAATGATTTAAAAGTTAATGATGTGATAGAAATTTTTAAAGAAGTTGAACAAAAAGCTTCAGTATGAAAAAAAATTTAAAATTACAAAGAGTAGAATCGCTTTTAAAAGAGTTATTACCAGAAGCATTAGCAAATTTTGAAGATAATAGAATTAACTCTTTGCTTGTGACTGATGTTATTTGTACAAAAGGTAAATATGATGCAATAGTTTATATTAGTCCTGAATTTATAAGCGAAAGTGAACAAAGAGAAGTTTTGAAACAACTCCAAAAAGCGAAACATACGATAAAATCGCATATTTTAAATGCAACTGGTTGGTTTAGATGTCCTGAATTTAGTTTTAAATTTGATGAAAATATAGATAAAGTTAATAAAATGGAAGAGTTATTCAAAAAGATAAAGGCTGAAAGTGAACAATCTTGAAAATACAATTTATAATATCGTAAAATCAGCAGGGGTTGAACTTTATGATATTGAAAAATTAAAAGATGGAGAAAATGGTATTTTTAGGGTTTATATAAAGAGTAAAGATGGCATAACTCTCGATAAATGTAGTGAAGTTAGTAATTTACTTTCGCCGATTTTAGACATAAATGAACCATTAGGTGGTAAGTATTTTTTTGAAGTAAGCTCACCTGGGCTTGAGCGAAAATTAAGAACTATTTCTCATTTTGAGAAATCTATAGGTGATAAAGTTGAAGTAAAACTCAAAGATGCAACTCATTTAAAAGGTGAAATCAAAAAAGTAGAAGGTGAAAAGATTTTTATTGATGAGAGTGAAATTAATTTCAATGATATAAAATCGGCCAAAACATATTTTGAATGGTAGATGAATTTTTCATTTCCCTTGCAATCTCCAAAGCTTGGGAGTATCAACTCTTAACTTATCCAAATCCTTCGGTTGGTGCTGTTGTTGTGAAAAATGGTGAAATACTTTCTATTTCAGCGCATAGCGAAGTTGGAAAACCTCACGCTGAAGTTGAAGCTATAAAAGAAGCTTATATCAAACTTGCAAATAATCAAAGCTTACAAAATTTAACTTTGGCAAACGAAATTCACGAATTTTTATATCAAAATCATAATAATATTTTTAATAATTGCGAAATTTACATAACTCTTGAACCTTGCAATCATTATGGGAAAACTCCTCCTTGTGCTTTATTAATCGAAAAATTAAAATTTAAACGAGTAATTATTGCTACTCTTGAGCATAATAAAGAGGCAAGTGGTGGAGCAAATAGATTAAAAAATTTTGGAATTGATGTAAAAGTTGGAGTTTTAGAAAAAGAAGCAAAAGAGTTACTTTATCCTTTTATTAAATGGCAAAAAGATAGATTTATATTTTTTAAAATGGCACAAACTTTAAATGCTAATATAAGTGGTGGTTATATAAGTTGCGATAATTCACTTGATTTTGTACATAAACTTAGAGCTAAGATAGATTTACTTGTAATTGGCGGAGAGAGTGTTAGAACTGATAGACCAACACTTGATTCAAGAAGAGTAAATGGCAAAGTCCCTGATATTTTGATTTATTCAAAAACTAAAGAGTTTGATAAAAGCATACCTCTTTTTAATATTCCAAATAGAAAAGTGTTTATTGAAGATAATTTAGAGATATTAAAAAATTATAAATTTATTATGATTGAGGGAGGTTACCAAATGCTTGAAGCTACCAAAGATTTGATAGATTGGTATCTATTTTTTATTGCACCAAAAATTTCTACAAATGCTAATTTAAATATTTCTACTTTAAATTTAACTTATCTACATAGTTCAAAAAGTGGAGTTGATTTAAAAATTTTTGCAAAAGGTGATTTATGAAAATTTTAATTACAGGAACTGCTGGTTTTATAGGTTTTCATTTAACTAATTATCTATTAAATAGAGATGATGAAGTTATCGGACTTGATAGTATCAATGATTATTATGATATAAATGTAAAATATGGAAGACTTAGTGAGAGTGGAATTGATAAAAATAAAATAGAATATAATAAAATTATAAAAAGTGAAAAGTTTAAAAATTACTCATTTATAAATTTAAAGCTTGAAGATAGAGAAAATTTGCATAAACTATTTATAGATGAAAAATTTGATAAAGTTTGCAATTTAGCCGCACAAGCTGGGGTTAGATACTCTCTAAGCAATCCTTATGCTTATATTGATAGCAATATTATAGGATTTATAAATATATTAGAAGCTGTTCGTCATAATAATATAAAACATTTGGTTTATGCAAGTAGTTCAAGTGTTTATGGTTTAAATGAAAAAATGCCTTTTTCTACAAGTGATAATGTGGACCATCCAATGAGCCTTTATGCTGCAAGTAAAAAATCAAATGAATTAATGGCTCACACTTATTCTCATCTTTATAATATCCCAACAACAGGGCTTAGATTTTTTACAGTTTATGGACCGTGGGGACGACCCGATATGGCTCTTTTTTTATTTACAAAAGCAATTTTAGAAAATCGTCCAATAGATGTGTTTAATAATGGCAATATGATTAGAGATTTTACATATATTGATGATATAGTTGAGGGAATTGTAAGAGTAATTGATAATCCAGCAAAGCCAGATTTATTGTGGAGTGGCTTAAATCCAAATCCTTCAAGCTCAAAAGCACCTTACAAAATTTATAATATCGGCAATAATAATCCTATAAAATTATTAGATTTTATCGAAGCTATTGAGAATGAATTAGGAAAAAAAGCACAAAAAAACTTTTTACCAATTCAAGCAGGAGATGTTTCAAAAACCTATGCAGATGTGAGTGATTTGGTGAGTGATTTAAACTATAAACCAAATACTAAAATTGAAGTTGGAATTAAAAATTTCATAACTTGGTATAGAGAATTTTTTAAGATTTAATTAAAAATGAATTTTTATGAAGTTGCAATTTTAAATACTCCTTTAATTTTAACTTATAAAATAGATTTAAATTTAGAAATAGGTCAAGTTGTAAAAGTTAATATTAAAAAATTTTTAAAAGTTGGAGTTGTCATTCAAAAAATAGATGAGCCGACTTTTAAATGTAGCGAAATTATCGAAGTTGATGAGTATTTTTTTGATAAAAGTTATATTGAAATTGCAAAATTTATTAAAGATTATTACTTTTGTTCTTTAGGTGATAGTTTAAATTTATTTAGCCCATTTAAAAATAATCAATTAAAAAAAAATTCTTTTATAAAAACTGATATAAATCTCTCATCAATTCAGCAAGAAGCATTTGAATTTATAAATCAAAATAGTATAACTTTACTCTTTGGTGATACGGGAAGTGGAAAAACTGAAATTTATATTCAAAAAATTGCAAAAGTTATAAATGATGGTAAAAGTGCAATTATGCTACTTCCAGAAATTTCACTAACTCCACAAATGGAAAAGCGATTAAAAGCCCATTTTGGCAATTTACTTGCTATTTGGCACTCAAAAGTGACTCCAAAAAATAAAGAAAAAATCTTAAATGATATTTATAATGGTGAAATAAAAGTAGTAGCAGGAGCAAGGTCAGCTCTTTTTTTACCACTTTTAAATATTGGTTTAATTGTCGTAGATGAAGAACATGATGACTCATACAAATCAAATCAAAGACCAAGGTATAATGCTAGAGATTTAGCGATTTTATTTGGCAAAAAATTGAATGCAAAAGTAATCTTAGGAAGTGCAACTCCTAGTGTAACTTCATATCAAAAATTTCCTACTTTTAGATTAAAAGGACGATTTTTTAACTCTAAAAAAGAGGTATTTTTTGAAGAGAATAAAACAGAATTAACTCCATATTTATTAGCTGAAATTGATAAAAGTTTAAAATCAAACCACCAAATTATCATTTTTTTACCAACAAGGGCAAACTTTAAATATTTAATCTGTTCTAGTTGTGGTGAAATTTACAAATGTCCATATTGCGAAGTTGGAATGAGTTTACACAAAAGCATTAATGCCCTAAAATGCCACTATTGTAACTACACTACAAACACAAATAAAAAATGCCCAAAGTGTGGCAATGAAACATTAATTGCAAATAGAATTGGAACGGCTGAAGTTGTAGAAATTTTAAAAACATATTTTGATGTTGCAATTTCAAAATTTGATAGAGATGAGATAAAAAGTGAAGCGAAATTAAAAAGTGTTTTAAATGATTTTAATGACGGAAAAATCGATATTTTAGTTGGTACTCAAATGCTTTCAAAAGGTCACGATTATCACAATGTAAATTTAGCCATTATTTTAGGAATTGACTCGATTTTATCGATGAGTGATTATCGTTCTCGCGAAAAAGCTTTAGCTTTAGTTTTGCAAATTGCAGGTAGAAGTGGCAGAAAAAATGATGGAAAAGTTGTAATTCAAAGTTTGAATAAAGATTTTTTTAAAACTTACATAGGCGATTTTGAAAAATTTATAAAAGATGAACTTAAGTTTAGAGAAGAGTTAAATTATCCACCGTTTTCAAAATTTTGTAGAATTTTATTTTCACATAAAGATAGCAAAAAAGCAAAAGAAGCTATGGTTTTGATGGTTGAGAATTTAAAAAAATTTAACAATATCCAGATTATCGGCTATAAAGAGGCTGAAATTTTTAAAATTGCAAATAAATTTCGCTACGATATACTTGTAAAAGGCAATAATGTAAAGGACTTAATAGAAACGATAAATTTTTCAAAAACTGATTTTTGCGAAATTGACATTGACCCTGTGAATTTTAGTTAATTATGATGGGATTGAAATAAATCAAAACCACCATTTAGGAAGCCATTTTAAATACTCATTTACATAAGCTCTTTCTATCTCAATTCCCGTTAATATCGGATAAAACATAATAAATAAAATCACAATTACAAGCATATAAATAAGCACTAAATATATAAAATTAAATTTTTGCTTAATCAAATCATAAACCATATAACCAAGTGCTAACATTAAAAATGGAACGGCATAATAAAAGTGGTAAATAAACATAACTCTACCGATGAGGGCATAAGGCATAAAAAGGGAAATAAATCCAGCTAAAATTATAAGTGCTTGATTGCTTTGTTTTTTGATAAATGAAAATAGTGTATAAAACACCCCAACAATCGCGACCCACCAAATAGCAGGATTACCAAACGCATTAATTGAAGAGGTGTAAATATTATACTCTTCTCTTAAATATCCCATTGGAACCTCCATAAATGCCCAACTAAACCACTTTGAAGTATATGGATGAGTGGCGGTTAGTGCAGAGTGATAACTATACATATGCTCTTGCAATCTCACGATATCCATAAAGCTATCACCTTTTAAAAATAGTGGAAAAAAGCTTATTATGTAAATAATTAAAGGAATTAATATAAAAGCTAAAACATTTAAACCAAAAAATTTAATGTTATTATAAGCTAAAATTTTGTTTTTATGATTTTGATAAAATAGATATAAAATGACAATTCCAAGTCCAGAAACTCCGAAAAGTGCCGACCATTTTACACTTGCACCAAGCCCTAAAAATACTCCACTTCCAAAGAGATATTTGCTAGATTTTTTATCCATAAAGAGATAAAGCATATAAAAAGCCATCAAAATAAAAAGTACTCCAAAAGTATCAATTAAACCTATTCTTGATTGAGTTAAGTGCATAAAATCAAAAGTCATTAAAAAGCCCATAAAAAAGCCCATAAATCTCGATTTAAATAAAGTTTTTCCAAAATAATACATTGCAACTATTAATAAAATTCCAAATAAAAAGTTACTAAATCGCCATCCAATAGGGTTCATATCAAATAGTAAAATCCCTGCACCTACTAAAACTTTGCCAAGCATCGGATGAACTTTGTCGTATGGGTCAAGTTTATTAGCTATCTCATACCCACTTCTTGAGTGATAAATTTCATCAAAATAAAAACCACTAAAATACCCCTCTCTTGCTTGAATTTGGCTCTCATCAAAAAGTTTTGCTAATTGATTTGAGTCTATTTTTGAAGTGATATTAAAATCTATAATTGGCGAATTGTTTTGTAAAAATCGCAATTCATAAAGCCAAACAGGAGGCGTTAAGATTTCAAGTTTTAAATATCTTGTTTTTACATTAGCATTTTTAAGCGATTCCCATCTAAATGAAAAATTAAAAGCTTGAGTTGATGTTTTATTATAAGGCTCCCATTTACCGTCTTTGAAGTATGAAATTTGGAAAGTTCCACCTTTATCAATTCCTTTGAAAAAAGAGATTTTTGAAACATCTTGTTCAGTTTTTAAATCAAATATAACTTCACTTTTATTTGTAAATTCATAATATGTTTTTAAAGATTCAAAACTTCCCAATTTATAAGAAGCAAAAATAATCCACGAAATCACAAGAATACTCAATAATCCAATATCATAAGCTCTTTTTTTATACCATATAAAAATCAAAAAGAGAGTTAATAAAATTCCTGCAATTATCGAATAAGCCCTTTTTGGCGAATCTTTCACACAAAGCACTCCGTGATTTACAAAAGCTTTATTTGAATAAAATCCACCATCTCGCATATTAAATAAACTTTTATTTTCTGTATCTTTTAAATTTAAATCATTAACCCAAAAATAATCAAAATTTAAATTAGGATGATTTTGGTAAGAATAAGTTAAATACATTTCGCTAGGAATTGCTAATCTTAGACCATCTTCACTACAAAATTCACTCGCTTTTTGATAAGAAAGTGGCTCATTATGTACTTTTGTAACTTCAAACTCATTTTTATATGAGTAGATAAAATAAAAAGCAATTAATGGAATTAAAACTAAGCTATATAAGTACAACTTTAAACTTTGATGAGTAAGCTTTTCCAACTCTTTATCCTTGATGTTTTTTTAGCTATTATAACAAATTTTTAACATATTAAAAAAGGAAACAAATGCCATATTACAGTGTAACAATACTCAAAAAAGGCAAAAAAGAAAATGTTTTGATTGAAGCAACTTCGACCGAAGTGGCGATAGCAAAGGCTAAAGAGACACATATGGCTTTTGCACTAAAAGCTAAGGAAGTACCGCCACCATTTAATATTCAAGTGCAAAATTACATCAAAAATATTACAAAAAGTCTTGAAATAAACCAAAAAGTCAATATCGATGAATTAATCATTATAACTAGACAAATGAGTGTAATGCTTAGTGCTGGGATTAGTATAAATGAAGTTTTAGAAGAGTCAAGAAATTTCACAAAAAATAAAACTATGGCAAAAATCCTCACTCAATCGCTTGATGGGATAAATGCTGGACGAACGATTGCAGATTCCTTTCGACCTTATACTAGTGCGGTTGGAAATTTAACAGTTTCTATGATTGATTTTGGAGAAAAAACAGGAAATCTCGATGAAGCCCTTGGAATGCTCTCTGATACTTTAGAAAATATTAGAGATAACACTCAAAAATTTAAAAAAGCTCTTCGTTATCCAATCATCACAATCATCGCAATTGCGATAGCTTTTACTATTTTGATTTTATTTGTTGTGCCAAAATTTAAATCTATCTTTGAAACACTTGGTGCAGAGTTACCACTTCCAACAGTTATTTTACTCGGTGCTGAAGAGGTTTTGAGTAATTATGGCTTATATATTTTAGGTGCAATATTTTCGATTTACACGATAATCACATATCTTTATAAAAAAAATAAAGATTTTAGACGGCAATTTGATAAAAATATACTAAAGCTTTATATCTTTGGAAATATCATTTATATGGTTTCAGTTAGTAGATTTATTTTATCTTTTTCAAAGCTTATTAAAGCTGGAATTCCAATCACAGATGCCCTAAATTCCTCAACTTTCATCATTGATAATTTATACATAAAAGAAAAATTAGAAACAATCCAAAATAATATAAAAACGGGTATAAATTTGACAGATTCTTTCAAAGATACACAGCTTTTTGAAAATATTGTTCTTCAAATGGTAAAAACAGGCGAAGCAAGTGGAAATCTCGATGAAATGCTCCTTAGAGTAAGCGATTTTTATAAAATGAAATTTGATAATATCGTCGATAATATTTCATCACTAATTGAGCCAATATTAATCTTTTTTATCGCGGGTATGGTTTTACTTTTAGCTTTAGGAATATTCTTACCAATGTGGGATATGGGTAGTGCCGTAAAAGGCTAATTCTTAGGAGTTTCCTTAAAGATAAATATTAAAGCTTTTTTTAATATTTAAGTGTTCATTTTGAATAAATTTTGAGTAAGTTTTGGTAATTTGTTCGATACTTGAGTGACCAACTATTTGAGCAATAACAGGAAGAGAAAAGCCGTTTTTTATCATAGTAGTGATAAAAGTGTGTCGCATAGAATAAAGCACTCTATATTTTAAATCAAGTGAGTTAAGAAGCCGAACCCATCGACCTTCTTTGTTATTACCTCTCATATATTCGGTATCTTTGAAGTATTGATTATTATCATTTGGATTGAAAAATAAAAACTCTGAATTTATTTCACTTGCAAGTTCAAGTTGAGATTGTAAAAAAGGCTTCAAAACATCAAAAATCGGCACATCTCTTTTACTATTTTCAGTTTTAGGATTACCAATAATACCTCGTCTTATATCTCTTTTCACCTGGATAAAATTAAATTTTATATCTTCAATTTTAAGCCCAATAATTTCACCTGTTCGCATTCCTGTATAAAATCCAATTGCAAGATAATTTCTAAACCACAAAGGCTGGGCATTTTGAAGAATTAAATTCACTTCACCTGGTGAAAAAATTTCTATCTCTTTTTTATAGTGTTTTGGAAGAGTGTAAAATCTGGTAGGGTCAGATTTAATAATTTCGTCTTTTATCGCAATTTGGATGATAGAACGAAACGGTTGCAAATATTTTTTAACAGTTCGAGGCGAAACATTCTCAAGCATTAAGTTAAAATAACTCTCAACATCACTAGGAATAAACTTTGTAACATCGTAATTAGCGAATGTTTTAAGCAAATAATTTACTCTATCGCTAAGTTCACCAAAAGTTCTAATATGTTTTTTAGAATTCAAAAATCTTTTTGAATAAAAAGAGAAAAATTTTATTTGATTTAGCAAAATATCATCTTTAAGTTTTGGAATAACTTTATTTATCAAAAACTCTTTATTCTCTTTAGTTGCCGATTGTTTGGTATCTTTTACAATCTTTTCATCATTAAAATAATAACTCACAAACCAATTACCATTTTTTTCAAACAGTTTAATATCCATAAAAACCTCACTTTATAAAATATTTTTCAAAATTTCATTAACTTTTTTATCATCAAAAGAGTGGGATTTAAGCCATTTATCAAGCTCAAATCTATCCCACCGAAGAAAGTTTTTTTCAGGAGTAAAATAGTGAATACCTTTAAAAAATACTTTATCTTTTCGTTCATTTAAAAAACTACGACTACAAGAGAGATAATCGCAAACTTCTTTAGTAGATAAGTATCTTTTAAAAGTATTTGACATTAGTAAGCCTTTTAAAATTGTTTTAGTGGGAAAGGAGAAAGAGAGAGCCGATAAAAGAGAGAGATTTTTTTATAAAGTTGCACCTAAAAAAAATTGTGCTTGTTCTAAAGCTATTTCTTCTACAATTATTAAAGAATTTACACCTTCAACTGGTTCAAAAATTTGAATTTTTAAATAATTTCCATTACCATCACCAACTAATAATTTATTTAATCCAAAAAGAATAGTATCAGCATCATCATTATTATGGTCAATACCTAAAACAAAATCAGGTTGTCGACACAATAAAATATTAGCTTCAATTGGTAAACAAAAATAATTTGGGTCTGTTGATGTATCGTGTGTACCAATAAATGCTAACAACTCTGTATATAAAAAAGAAGAAATAACAAAAGAAACAGAAGTAACACTATTAAAAAAAAGACTATCAATAACACCACTAGACCCACTTTGAACCTCTCCAACACTCCCATCAACACCAAGAAGCTCAAGTTCATTTTTAGTTCTAATGATTGCAGGAGTGTTTTGTGGGATTTGAGTGAGTGAAAAGTTAGTTGCCAGAGAACTATTATAGATTTTAAGCTGACCGCCGATAACACAATAAGCCTTATAAATATCATTTTTTATAGTGTCAAGTTCAAGAGCCGATAAAGGGGTGAAAGAGTTAAACCCCTCTTGTAGAGTAGCCATAATTAAGCCTCTTCAACGACATTAATAGCAGTTGCATTAATAACACCTGTATAATCAATTCCATCTTTAGTATATCTAAATGGCTGACCAAGATAGCCAGTTGTAAAGTCAAGTTGAGCCACATCAACACCATCAACTCTAATATTTGCACTTTCATTATCTGTAATTGGGTCTTCATTTAAATTTAAATTATTAAATTCAACAGAACCAGCTCCAGCAAGTGAAACATTATCAACAGCACTATCACCAGCATTTAAAGTAGTGTCAAAGCTTAATGGAACTACAACACTTGAATAAATTGGATTAGTGATAATCGGAGTTTGTTGAAACAGTACAGGTTTATATTCAAACTTATAAACTTCAACATTAGTATCATCACTTAAAATTTGATAAACATCACCACCCTCTTTTAGGGTAGTTCCAATAAATTCAATAAGAGCCGAACCTGAAGTAATTTTAGAAGAAAGTAAAGAGATAAATTCATTTCTATTTGTCCAATTTCGCCTAGAATTTGGAAAAGATAAGTTATAACCAGTTCCATTTCGGCTTACAACTCCACCCTCAAAATCGCCCCAACTAACCGAACCAAATTCAGCAACACTAACTGAAAGCTCATCGTTAAGTTCAACTAAAGCTTCATCAGTAATAACCAAATCTTCAAATTTATAACTTAAATTAGCCATTATTATCCTTTATTTTAAAATAAATTTTAAGTGCGACAATATCTTCTTTAATTTTATGGATATCGTCAACTAAATTATTATAAGTCCCAAGAGAGGACTTCATAACTATAAACTGTTCCAAATAAGACTTCAAAACCTCGATATCTTGTGTATTATTTTTACTTTCAATATGAGTTTTTATAATATGAAAAATAAGAGTACCAATAATGACGAAGTCTTGAATTGATAAACTATCTATATTCATTAAGATTTATGACCAAATAAACCAACATTGCACTGTGTCATAGTAATACCATCAACTTTAAAACCAACAAAATTATCTTGAATAGTTTTACTAGTTTCAGAACCACCAACTAAAGCAGTAAAAAAGAAATCATTACCATCTTCATCACTCATATGAACTTTTGCATATTGAGTTGAACCCTCAATAGTATTCATCTCAAGATGTTCTTCAAAAACACCAGTTCGAGAACGAAGTAAAGTAGCAATATCAGTTGCACCAGTTTTATCAGCAGGAACTCTCATAGTAGAAATAGAACCACCATCATATTGTTGTACAATTAAACATTCAGCCATAAATTAATCCTTTTTATCAGAAATTAAATTAACATATTCAGCAGTATCAGACATATCAAAATGACAATCTAAAGAAGCCATTTTATCTCTAACATCTTTTACAGTTTTATCATCTTTCATATCTCTAAGAGTAAAAGAACATCGTTTATAACGACCTCCACCTAACTTTCTACCACAACTAAACACTTGAGTATTTAATTTATCAGGTTTAGCCTCTAAGGAAATATTTGTATCAAGTGTGCCTTCGAAAACCTTAACCTTACCAGTCATAATAGTAACAATAGTATCAACATCAGTATCAGTGATACCAGAAAGCATAAATTGGTTAGTTCTACCAAACTCATCTTCTTGTCTAAATAAATAATCAGCCATAAAAAAATCCTTTCAAAAAATTAAGTTTAAAAAACAAAAAAAAGATATAAATATAAAAATAAATCTTACAAATCACACCTCCTAAAATAGATAAAATAAATGCAAAATGCAAAAAAAGCCCCCGTACCTCACAAGTGCCAAGGCACAGGAGGTACTAAGGGGCTTGAGAGAGGAAACAATTAATAAAGTGGAGTGTTTACAGTATCAACAGCAAAGCCGTCAATCTCAAGATGATTTTTGATAAGAGTTGGTAAATCGCTAACGGCTGAAGTTTTTACACAAGGCAGACGAAATTGGGCAGTTAAGATATTTTCTTTATTGCCATAAATGATTTTAGCCTCATTGTAATAATCAGAGGGATTATCACTTCTTTTATCAAAATCTTTATCATAAACAATCTCCATAATACGGATAATTTGCATAGTTGTAGTTGCATTAAAAAAATCTTTGCAATCTTGAAGGCTTTTAGCCTCAACTGGTTGGTCTATTGTGTGGGTTCGAGACCCTTGTTTTAGGGTGACTTTGTATAGGGGCATTAGAAAAACCTTTAATAAATTATTTTAAATTAACACACCAATAATAATCAATTTTTTCTATATGAGTACCAAAAGGAATCCAAGAAAGTTGAAGAAAATAAGAACCTAAGGGTTGTCGAGTACCGTAAAAATAATAAAAATAAGATTTATTGTAAATCGTATAAGTGTATTTATCGAGTGGTGAAGAGGTAGTAACGGTAATAGTACCATCCTTAAAAAAATTTTCTTGATATCGAGAAACCACAACAGGCAAAGATTCAGAAATTAAAGAAAGAGAACAAGGAATTCCAAAAGAATATCCAATCCTATTAAAATCATCATCTAAACACTCCCCAAAACACATAAAACCCTTATCTCCACATTTTAAAGCCATTACTTAAACCCATTTACTTTAGTTGAACCAAGAACCACATTACCGATACTTTCACTCATACTATAAACTTTATCTAACATATCTTTATCCTCTAGTTTAGTTTCAACTCCAGAACTATCAACTTCAAAAACTTTACTTTCTTGAGTTCCATCAGGATTAGTAACCATTTTATCAGTCAAAGTAAGCTTAGAACCAGAAATTTGGTAATTAAGCTCATTTGAAACCTTTAAAACAAATTTTAATTTTGAACAATCTGAATTATTACATCCATAAATAGTTACAACAGCACGATAGATAAAATCCAGTTTATCGGCACATTCTAATGTAGTTATATCTTCAGAAGCTCCACAATAATCAGGTAAAAGTTCGTTTAGCTTTTCAAGAATATAAGCTAATTTTTGTTCATCATTCACGGCTTAAAATTCCCAAAATGATTATGAAGTCCAAGCATAATTTTGCTGAAACTATGCAAATTACCGTCAGTATCTTCCACGGCAAACCATTCTGAAATTTTGTTTAAATCATCTTTATCGCGAGTTGAAAATTTATTTATCAAATCTGTATCGCTATCGCTAAAGCTACCACTTATGAGTTTTGCTAGAAATTTCAAAGCTTCGTTATCATCGCTTTTTAGTAGGGTTTCAAGCCATAGTGTGAGTTCAGAAACACTTTTATTTGAAGCTCCAAGAGTATTAAAGCTATCAGTTTCACTCACATCACCGCTTGATAATTGAGTAATTGCTGAATAAAAAGCCTTTGAAATGCCATCACTATAAACTTTTTGTTTTAGCATTTGGTTTAAAATATAAACTATTTTTTGCAACGAATTGCTATCCACACGATTTAAAACATTATTTTCTATCTCATATTGTTGTTTAAATTTTAGATTAATTTCGTGTGCTTTGGCTTGTTTGCCTAAAGATTTATTTGCATTGGATTGCAAAATAAAAAATGTTTTAAAAATTCCTTGAATACCTTTAGACATCAAAAATCCTTTATTGAATTAAGCCATTAAAAGCCAAAAGTGTATCAATACTAAAAGGGTCATTTGCAAGTTGGTCAACAAATGCACCAAAATCGGCTTTTAAAGCTGTAATTTCAGCAAGAGTTGAAACTCCAAAAGTTGTACAATCGAGTTGTTGGTCAGGTGGTAAACAAGGAATATCACCAGTGTAAGACATCGTAGCCGTATCATAGCCATCTAAAAATTGCTTGACACAAGGGTCACCCATAACAGTATTACTAGTACAAGACATAAAAATCCTTTTTATAAAGTTGAAACTAAACTTTTTAAATCATCAAAACTTGTTTCAAAACGATTAATATCATTAGAAAGTTTTTGAAGTGCAAAGAAGAAGTTAGCTTGAAGTTTACGAGGTTCATCATTTACACTATCATCTTTAAAGCTAGAAGTAGACATAGATTGAGGATTATTCATAAAATTATAATAATCTTCAATCTCTTCAATTGATTCAAATATTTTTTTGAGATTATCATTTAAATCTTCCAAATACTCAAGAAAACCGAGCTTATCGAGATTATCAAGTTTTTTAAGAGATTCTTTTGAAGAGTGAAGATGAGCTTCTATATTTTCAAGTTCATCTAAATATTCCAAAGAGCTAAGTTTTGCTAAACTTTCCAAATTTTTAGAGTACTCTTTAATATCAGCTAAGTTAGACAAACTTTCAAGATTAGATAAATCTTCAAGATTAGACAATTTATCGAGTTTAGTAACTATATCTGCCAAATTATCACGAGATGAAGCCAAAATTTGGTTAGTTTGAGTTAAATCAACATTAAACTCAACATCACCACCACTTGAAAAATCTAAACTAATACTTTTACTATCAATTGCACTTTTAATATTATCAAGACCAGTTCGCAAAGAAGCAATATCAGGCGAAACTGTAACATCAACAGTTTCGATATCTACATCAACACTTGAAACAGTAATGCTATTAGTTTGGCTAAGTGTATCAACATCTAAAGTTGCATTAGTTATATCCACATCAACAGTTGAAATAGTCATAGTGTTAGTTTGGCTAAGTGTATCAACATCCAAAGTTGCATTAGTTATATCCACATCAACGGTTGAAATAGTCATAGTGTTAGTTTGGCTAAGTGTATCAACATCCAAAGTTGCATTAGTTATATCTACATCAACAGTTGCAATACTCATAGTGTTAGTTTGGCTAAGTGTTCCAACATCCAAAGTTGCATTAGTTATATCCAAATCAAAATTTGAAACTGTAATAGTGTTAGTTTGGTTTAAAGTTGTAACATCAAGTGTTGCATTAGTGATATCAATATCATTAGTTTGATTAAGTGTATCAACATCTAAAGTTGCATTAGTTATATCAATTTCAACATTAGAAATAGCAACAGTATTATTTATATTTTGAAAGTTTATTGAGTTATTTTGATTTGCTATATCAATATCAGCGTGAGAAACAGTTACATTTTCAATTGTGACATTAGTCGAAGCACTAGCAACACCATCAATGGCAACTTGTATATCATAAAGTTGAGTAGCTTGAATTGTAAAAAAGTCTACAAACATTCCGTGCAATTCATAAAGTTGAACAGCTTGAGTAGTAGAACTCTCATAATTTGAAAGTGCAACAGCTTGTGCAGATGCGGAAACAATTTCAGCGTGATATTGAACAGAATCAGAAATAATCGATAATTTTTCAGTAACTAACTTAAGAGCATCAACAATACTTTGAGAAGCCCTTAAAATATCTTTTGAAAGAGGTGAATCTGTGCTACTAATATGATTATTTATAGTATTATTGATAGTACCACTATTAGAAACAACATTATTAACATTAGCATCTTTAGCATTTAAAAATTCAGTTTTTTTATCTCGAACTTCATCACTAAAACTAACAAGAGTAAGTGTGTTACCAACAGTATAATTAGCAGGAATAGGATTAGTATGAGATGAATTTGGAGGAGTAGGTGCACCCATTTTAAAACCTTAATTATTGGATTTAATCAAATAAGGTGAAATTTCTCCTATAAAAGATAAAAAGTTTCTTGAATTAATATAAATTTTGCCTTTACCACTTATCTTTATCATCAAAAATTCACCACTAGCAAAAGAGGTAAAAATCTTTGAAAATAAATTTTTACCTTTAGATATAACAACTTCATAATGCAGAGCATCATCCCAAGCAACAAGATGATAATTATCAACTATAATCTCTTCATTATCCAAATCTATATCAATTAATGAACCAAAACCACTAATAGCTAAACTTCCAACTCCTTTGAAATGCTGAACAAAAAAACCACCATTACCAGCAAATAAAGAGTTAAGAATATTATTTTGAAATTTAGTGTCTATTTTAATACCACCATCACAAGCCACAAAACAACCATCATTTACATAAAATCCGTTATTTTTTAAATTCAAAATAGCAATATCTCCTATTAATTTAGGTGCTAAAATAACAGAACTATTTGCTTTATTTGATTGAAATTTTTGTAAAAAAATAGACTCTTCATTTAAAAATCGTCTAGCAATAGATTGTAAAAAACCACCTTGTAACTCTGAAGACATATCAATATTAGAACTCATTGCAACCATCGAGTCAGATTCGGCATAAATAAAATCATCTTTTGTTTCAAATTGAACTCTTAAAAATGGTTCTGTATCATTAATTTTTTCAAAAATAGTCATAATAAAACTCCTTAAAATTTTAGGAAGTTTATTAAAATAAAAATAAAAAATAAAATATTTAAAAACTATCTCTCAACATAGCCAAAGAAAGGCTATCGCAACGAGCTTTTACTTGAAAGCACCATTTAGAATTTTCCATCTGAAAAGAAGCCTCTTTAAAATCCAAATCTTTAACAGCTAAAATTAACTTTTTAAACTTAAGGAAATTTGGTTTTCCGAGGTTAAAAATCATATCGATTAAGACTTCTTGACGAACATCTGAAAGTTTTTCAAAGAGTTCTGAACCAAAAATATCGATTAATTCAGCTACACAGCGATTTATGTCGTTTTTAGCTAAATAATAAGCTTCATCTTTAGACAAACCTAAATCTTGTATATTGCGACCAATGCCGATAGTTAAGCGACCTGAAGGGCAAACATAAGGTTTTAATTCTAAACCCTCGTGTTTTACTAAATTAGAAAGTAATCTATCTAAATTCATATAAGCCCCTTAATAAGTGAAATAACTTTGTCATCTACCTTATTTTCGCTATCTTTTGCCAATATTTCTAATATTTCGATTAAAGCCTCTTTGAGTGAAATTGTAGAAAGTGGTGGAAACAAAGATTTTATTTGTGAAACAACCATATCATCAATTTTTGATGAAGTTGATGAAGCCAAAAGTGTGAGAATATGAATTGAAACAGAGTAAAGTAGTCTAGTTTGAGATTGATTTAATGTCATGTTTTTCCTTTAAAATTAAAATGGATAGTCAAAATCAGGGGAAAATTCAAAATTTACAACAGGTTCAGGCTCAATAGCTTTACGATAACCAATATCATAGAGAGTAGATTTGAATTGAAGTTCTTTAGTGAAATCTCTTAAAGACAAAGCCTCTTCATAATAATCAAACTTAGAATTAACATCGTGAAAATGCTCACTTTTAGGACTAAGCATAGATATAAGTTGAACAAAATTTTCTCTAAAATCAACTTCTGAATAAGAGTGTTTTATAAAATCATATTCATAGTTTGAAAGTTTGCCTGTATCCAAAGCTTTAAATACATCAAAGCTAGAAGTAAAAGCTTTTAAAAGCCCGTAAGAATGGATAGTTAAATCTTGATGTAATAAATCATTTTCTAAAGAAGCAATAAGTTCTAACATTTTACTAGAGTCACCGTGAGCTATTTTATAAGATTGAGAGATAAACGATTTTAGCGAACGAGTTGCATAATAACTATTTGCAGTAGAGTAGTGTTTATGTCGTTTAAAGCCATCTTTGTTAAGTGTTTTACCATCCCAAGTATACAAAGAAGCCCAAAAATCAAACTCTTCATTTTTCTGAATATTTTTTCGTTTTCTTTGAAAAACTTTTTTGATAGAGTCACTTTTCAATTCACCTGACATAATTCTTAAAACTTCACTATCACTCAAATCTACATATCGAACTTTGTTCATAACATTCAACCAAAGTTTATCAAGAATACCGAAAATAGCCTCAACTTCATCAATCAAAAAAGCAAATTCAGACTGTAGAAAAAAAAGCTTAAGGTCTTGACGGCGATATTGAACTTCGTGCCTCCAAACGGGCAAATTATCATCATCTCTATAACCATTTAAAGCCCAAAATTCTTTAAAATAACTTTTGGTTAAATTTTGTTTTATCTCAAGAGTTTTATCATAAACTCTAAATCTAAAATCACTACGACCAAAAGTAAAGCCAGTAGTTCGATAAAATCGCATATATTGATTAAAATTTTGAGGAGAATGGCTCTCTTTAACATAAAGAGTTTGAAATTTATAAAAATCAAGAGGTTTATAATCAATACCCCAAATATCGGTAGCTAAATCTATCCGTTGGCAAGTTGATTTAAATTCACCTAAAATTCTTTTTGCAATCTCTTTTCCATATTCATAAGCTTTGATATATCCAACATCAAATAAAAATTGACTTCGATACTCGATTTTTAACTGTGATTTGTGTTGAGTGTTTTGAAATTTTGAGTTTGAGATGTGAATAGAAACTAAATCATTGCTAAGAACATAAGAGTAACCTGAAACCCCTGCACTGAAAATTTGAAATTTACCAAGCTCTAAAAAATTATCAATAATTTTAGACTTTACTCCAAAAGCCTCTTGTAACTTAGCAATCTCTTTTTGAGTATTTAAAAATTCTATTAAATCTTGAAACTTTGTATAATAAAACTCTTCATCTAAAGCAAAATGTGCTGAATGAAGTGTATCTACAAATTGACCTACAATTCTTAAATTAGAAGATAATAGTTCCATCAAAATAGCCTTTTTTTATAAGATAGTAAAAAAGACAATGAACTTTAAGAAGACCCAAAATGTGGGGCTTTTCAAAGTACACTTGTCCCGAGGAGGTAACTTGTTAAACGGGGGCGTAATCAATAAAAAGAAAGGAGAGAAAAATTAAAATGAAAGTGAACCTAAAAGTTCAGCAGAAGAGTATTTTTTATCAAATTGTGGAAGATGATGAACATCTATAAAATTGTAACTGACATAAGTTGAACCAGTAGAATTTTTCTTATTTTCAAGCCTGTAATCAAACAGATAACTTTTGCCTTTTTCAACTTTACTAAATAGATTTTTATCTTTTAATTCAATAAGACCTAAAATAGGCATTTCTACCTTTAAAATATGACTTGTACCTGAAATCTCTTTACCATCTTTATCTAAAAAGCTGTAATCTTTAGCTTCTTTATCATCGATATAACCAAAAATGCGACCAAAGTTCATAGACTTAAGAGCCTCTCTCATCTGCTCACGATGTTCAATATCAGATTGAGATAAAGTAACTTTTTCACCTGAAGTAAATTCACTATGAGTAACATTCATAGGTTGAACTTCAACTTTTTGATTTTCTTTTGACATTTTCTATCCTTAATTTTGATTTATTTAGTTTATAAAAAGGAGAGCCGAAACAAGTTTCGGTACTTTTCCTAGCGGAAAAGTGAAAAGTGGGAGATGAAAAAATAATAAGTTTAGTGTTTTATGATAGTTAAAGGCATAACAGGATTAGAACCAGATCTTCTAAGTGATAAATAAGAAAAAGACGCTATAGAGCCAATTCCAAGTACTGATGGCAATCTAAAAGTTTCAACTCCATCGCCACCAAAAGTAACACCAATTACACTAAAAAGTTCTTGGTAATGATTTATTAAAAGTTCTCTTCCATTACAAACTAAAAATCCATAAGGAGCAGAATTACCTAAATATGGTAAAACTGTTCCAACTGGAACATTAGTTAATTGCAATGGGAGTTCCTTCAACTACATCCACAGCTTGAGGGTAAATTTTATTTACAGTGTTTGCAACATCATATTTAATCGCATAACCATAATTATCTAAAACACCCCTAGAAGTTGAAGTTTCGTACATAAATAAAATGCTAACACCATCAGTTGCAGTTCCTAAATTTCCACCGATTAATTGCATAACATTTAAAAGACTATCTCTATTAAATTCAGTTGGTGCATTTGTAGCTTTTAATTTATTATTTACATCTAAACTAAAAACAGTGTTAAGCCAAGCTCCATAAGTGTTTGCTTGATTTACATAATCAGATGGGTTTTCAACTAAAGCCGAGTTAATCGTAGTTAAATCAATTTGATTTAAACCAGTTCCATCACCTAAAATTCCATTAGAAACTATCTTCAAAGCCATAAAAAATCCTTTTTTTTAAATTTTGAGAATTAAATCTCATAATTACCAACAAAAAAATTAGCAAATATGAAATTTAAGAGAGTGGTGGAACAGGTCCACTCTCTGTAAAACAAAAAACAAAACTAAAATTAAAAGGAGGTAAAATGAAAAAGAGGGGGTTTAAACTAATAAACCCCTAGATACCAACTGTTTTAATAGTAATTGGCATTTAGGGATTTATTTAAATCTCTCTTTCAACCCTCTTAATCTAAGAAAATAAACAAGTTAAAAGTGCCTATTATGGAGGTTTAACTCTAAGGCAAAACTTGTTTATTATATTTTCTATTATGGAAAAATCAGGTCAAAAGAGAAAAAAAATATTAATTTATTTATTGCATCCTTGCTAACATTTTTCAATGCACCATACGAACAAAGCTTAAGCCTTTTGATTAAACCGTGTAAGGGATTTTTGATATTATAGTCGGGATGACCTCTTCTAGCTCATTAGTCCAAAAACATCCTAATCTTAGACTACTTACGCTTTCCAGCCCTGCTTGCTCCGAACCGACTTTGGTTAACATTACATTTTTTAGATAACACTTAATAAAGAAAAAAATTAAGACTTACTCAAACCCCTATTTCTAGGGGCTTTGATAAACCTTAGTCCAAACGAGACAGCCAATTATAAAAATCAGCAGTAGCCGCATCTACCTCTAAAAAAACTCTAAAAAAAATGTCGGACCAATAAAAAAACAAAGTCTTATAACAATTAAGACTTACTCAAACCCCTATTTCTAGGGGCTTTGATAAACCTTAATCCTTTTGAATTTTACAATCTAGCTCAATTCCAGCTAGTTCTGAAGTTTGTTTGAGTTTTAAAAAAAGTTCCTCTAAAACAAATCTTATTTGTTTTCGTTCAGTTTCAGTAATAGCCATTCCACCCTCACTATCTGGGTCAGTTGCTTGAATAAGTGCAGTTTGAAAGTCAGTGAATTTTTGAGAAATTTGAATAGAAAGTGCAAAAAACTTATGGATGTGAGAGTCTATTTCAAATTGATTTTTGTATTTTGCACCCTCACCACTCATAAGCCATTTAATATTTACATTTTTTCTATCAGCCAAAACCTCTAACTTTTCATAAGCAAAAACATTAATATCTTTTTTTCTAAACAAATCATAAGAAACACCAAGAAAATTAGATAACTGTTTCATATTAGAAACTTCAGCAACTTCATAAGCCCTAATTAAAAAACTTTCAAATTTATCTTTTGAATTTTTAAACATTTTTAACTCCATAATGTAAAAATTACACATTTTTTTTACAATTAATGTAAAAAATTTAACATTTTTGATATAATTAATGTGTAAATCATACATTAAATGTAAAATTTACACATTTTTTCTAAAATTTTTCTATTTTTTGTTTATGAAGTACAATACTATATGATTTTACATTAAAATTTATTTAAATTAGTATAATTTTTTATAAATAAATTAGAATTTGTAAAAAAAAGGAGTGTAAAATGAAATTAGCTAACGAAAATTTTAAAAAAGTTAGAAAACAATTAAGATACAAACAAATAGATTTTGATGAAATTTTAGATTTATCAAAACAAAGGTCAAGTTCAATAGAAAATGAAAGAAGTAATGTAGATGATGAAATATTAAAAAAACTTAGAGATAAATTTAATATAAATCCTATGTTTGTATTATTTGGAGAAGGTGAAATGTTTTTAAAGCCTGAAAATGTAACAAATGAGGAAAGTTCAGAAAAAACTGAAAAAAAAATAATAAATGGCGATAATAATAAGATTAGTATAAATAGTGGAAGTCATTTTAAAAATTATGAGAATGCAACTATTAGCAAAAATATATTAAATAATAATCAAAACAACAAAATAAGTGAATTAATAAATATGTATGAACATATACCTCCTATTGAACAAGAAATAATATATCACGAACTTAAACTAAGATACTTAAAAGCTCAAATTTAATTCATTCACTAAAATTAAAAGTCTTACCATCTATAGTAATATTTACTGAATTTAAAGATTTAAGACCATCTTTAGTTCTAGATTTAAATTTAAGAATAATAACTTTAGTAATAAAAGAACCAAAATAATATGAATATATATTAAAAATTTTTAAATTTGTATAAATAAAATTTAACTCTTCAAGAGTGAAATTATTATAAAACATTCTATTATAATCTTTTAAAATATTTTTAATATAAGTAATTTCAGATTCAGATGAAACTCCAAATTTTTCAAAAAATGAAAAATCATTATCTATGTTTTGAGAAAAAATCTCAACCAAATTATTAACTAACTCATCTCTTGTAAATGGAATAGAAACAGCTTGAGGTGGGGAAACTTCGATAGGTTCGGAGCTAGGAGAAAACTTATAAAATAGCAAAGCAACAACTAATCCTGTAACAAAAAGAAAGAAAGTAATCTCAATGTACGAAAAAGCCCTTTTCATAAAACAACCCTTAAATAAAATGATTACAAAATTATAGTAAAAAAAAGTGAAAAAAAAGTGAAATTTTGGAAATTTGATGAGTTAATTGTGTTGATGGGGGGAGAAAGTGAGGATTAAAATTTAAAAAAAAATCAAACATAATCATATTGAAAAAATTTATCAAAATCATAAATATTAAATGCAGGAAAATATTTTAAAATTAAATTATCATCCCAAGAATGTTCCCTTTTTCTCTCTAAAAAATCATCAATTGTAATAGCAATTATTTTATGCTTATTTTCTCTAACCAATATATAGTCATCATCTAAATAACTGTTATCAGATTTTTTAGGTTTGCCAACAGATAAATATAAAACATCTGAATTTTCATCATATATCAAATGAAAATCATCAATTACCATTTTCATATTTACTCCATTTAATTTTACCTTTTGAAATAGTATTATTCCCATCATAAGCAGTAATAACAATCGATTTAATGCCATTAATATCTTTAGTAGCAACAAAAGTTCCACTTAATTGAATATTACTTATAGAGTTAGCTTTAAAATACAATTCTGTATCAGATTTTCTACCCTCTCTTATAATATCAGGATTTTCAATAGTCATTTTAACATCTTCTAAATGATTCTCCATTTCGGGATGACCCTCTATAATATGCTCCTCCCAAGTATCTTCAAATAAAGTAACTATTTTATTTCTAGGGTCTTGTATTTGTAATTTAATTTTTCTAATTGAAAAATCAGAATTATCAATCATTATTTTTGCTTTTTATTAAGAATATTATTTAAACTATCTCTTAATATAACAGCTTGTTCATAAGAAATTCTCATAATAGTATGAATTTTAATTTCACTTTTATCTATAGAACCTTTAAATGAAGTAACACCAAAACCTATACCTACATCAGTATTAGTAGTTTGAGTAAAAGTAGTATTAGCATACCTAGTTTCAATTTCACTAACATTTAAATCTAAACTAGCACTATCTTTAAGCATTTTTAATTCCTTTTTTAATATAAATAAAAAAAATTGTACTAATTATTGAATTAAAAAAAAGTGAAATTTTGAAAATTCAATAAATCAATATCATAAAAGCTGAAGTTCCCTCTCATCAAGAAAAACAATTTCAACTTTCAATTGTGTAAATAAAGTTAATAACATATCTATTTTATCAAGAAATTTTAAAAGCTGAAATTGAATTTCAGGATATTGATGAAAATAATCTTTTAACTTTAAAAGTTCATCAAAATATTTTTGAATAATTATTTCATTAATTTCAAGAAAATCATAAAAAAAATCCAAAATTTAATCCTTTTTACTTTTTTTAACTTCAATCGTATAAACTTTATCAATAGAAACAAAGTCATCGATACAAACTAAATCAAACTGCAAAAATAAAAACTTGAGTTTAAGTTTTTTAGATGTTTTAAATTTAATCGAAAAATCATCAAAAACTTTTTTTAAAATCTCTTTAGTTAAATCTTTATTTTCACACCCAAAAATAAAAATATCATCATTGTTAATTTCAGTAATTTTAATAAATTTTTTTTCCACAAAAGACATAAAAAATCCTTTTTTTGATTAATTTTAACTCGAAACTTAAACCAATCCTTAAATTAAAAATAGCTTTATTACATACACACAAATACAACTACGGACAGTGAAGCAAAACTTAAAAATTTTAAAGTAGCCGAATTTTAGGGAGTTTTTAAAATATTGACTGGGTTTATGGGTAGTGCCGTAAAAGGATAATTCTTAGGAGTTTCCTTAAAGATAAATATTAAAGCTTTTTTTAATATTTAAGTGTTCATTTTGAATAAATTTTGAGTAAGTTTTGGTAATTTGTTCGATACTTGAAAAATAAGAACATAAAATTAAGATTAAAAGCCTAAATGGATATAATTTTTTCAAATATTTAAGGGAATACGACAATTAAAAGAATTTTAAAAGTATGAGCGAATTATTAAAACTAGGTGAAGAACAAGGTTTATTTGAGTTTACAGAAAACAAAACACATATTATTTATAAAACTACTCAAAACAAAGGACTAGGAAGTAAGCAAACTTGGAATGAGACAGAAGAGAAAGTAAGAGCTGAAGTTTTGACAAAATATGTTCTTGAATATGAATATCCACTTAAAAATATAAAAATTGAAGTACTAGTAAAAAGAGGTAGTGGAGATAAAGATAAAAATAGAGCAGATATTATTATTTACACAAATGAAAAACACACAAAAGATTATATTGTTATTGAAACAAAAACAAAAGAGTTTAAAGATATAAAAGAAGCAAAAGACCACAAGCTATATATGGAGTAATTTCATTATATTATGTAGGATACAATCTAATAAATAAGGCTCAAAAATGAAAGAATTTTCGATAATTATAGCAATAATAGGGACTTTAGCTTGGATAGTATTGTTTGTAGTGAATACAAAAAAAACTACTCATAAATAAAAAACTATTTTTTTAAAATATAAAGTGAAATTTTTCACCTATAATCCTTTTTACTCTTTTTAACTTCAATCATATAAACTTTGTCGATAGAAACAAAATCATCAATATTCTTATTTTATAAGTTTTTAGCTATATAAGAAATGGCAAAAGAAAGTGCAAGTAAGTTTATGAGATTATAAAAGTTTAAGTATAATAAAAAATATTGTAAATAAGGAATAGTATGAATAATAATATTAAATCATATTTTGAAAAAATAAATCAAAATAAAAAACAAATTCAAACCCTTGAAAACTTGCGAGATACACTCTTGCCAAAGCTTTTGAGCGGGGAAGTTAGGGTGGGGATATGAAAATTTGCATATCATCAACTTTTATCGATTTAATCGAGTACAGAAATGTTGCCCTTGAAGTTTGTGATATTTTTAAAGTGCAACAACTTGTAATGGAAATAATGTTTAGCAAAACAGAAACTCCAGTTGAAGCTTCTTTGGAGCTAGTTAGGAATTGCGATATTTATATTTGTATACTTGGCAAAAGGTATGGAACGATTCCTACTGAATACGAGAAAAGCATTACGAATTTAGAATATGAAGAAGCTGTAAGTCTTTCTAAGCCAATTCATATTTTTATTTTAGATGATTCAAATAAAGAAGAAAAATTACAAAAATTTATTAATGAAATTAAACAAAAACATGTTTATAGTCTTGTTAAGGATAAGCATGATTTTAGAAGTAAACTATTAAATACTTTGAGACAAAATCATTTCAAAGAATTGAAAATAGACAGTCAGTTTTTAGTTGACTTAGAAGCTGAACATTTTAAGTTAAATGACCATGGACTTGCGATGGATTTTATTTCAAGCAAAGATACATTGGAATTACTGAATATTTTTTCAGAAAACATAAGTGGACTTCAAAATATGCATAGCTGGATTTCATCATCAAATGACAAATTGGAAGATGATTTAAAAAAGCTTATGCAAAAAGTTGGTTGTGATAGTGAAAAATTAAATTCAGTACCATATTATGAAAATCCTTTTATTAATAGGGATTGGGAAACAATAGCTTTAGGCTTTCCAAATTGGATGAATGCACTTAGACTATCATTTCTAAATTTACAAGTACGACTTTTAGAATATGAAGTTCAGAGGAGTGAAAGTGAAGAATATGCAGAAGCTTTAAATAAAGCAAAGGCAGAATTATTTGACTTTATAGGTGTTTCACATGTTGATTAAGGAACAAATCCAAATTCTTGAAAACACTCTTGTCAAAGCTTTTGAGTGGGGAAGTTAGACTTTAATGCTACAAAAAATAAATATTCAAGATGAAAATAAATTAAACTTATTAAACATAAAATGGCAAGTACTATTTGAAGAAATCAACAAATCCAAACAAAATATATGTGTTATCCCAAAAAATAGTGAATTACTTAGATTGCTAATCGCAGGAGAAGATCATAGATTTAAATTTCATAGTGGTGTGGATGTAATTGCACTAATAAGAGCTTCTTGGAAAACATTAATTTTAAAACAAAGAGAGGGTGGATCGACAATAGCTATGCAATTAGTTCGTGTTTTAACTGGTAAATATGATAAGACTATAGATAGAAAGTTAGAAGAGATGTTTTTGGCTTATAAACTTACCAAATATGTTTCAAAACAAGAAATTTTATCTTTGTATTTATCAGTTGCTTATTTTGGTTGGAATATGCATGGCATTAGTCAGGCTTGCAAAGTACTAAAATTTAATTTAAATAATTTAACTCTCGAAGAATCAGCAAGTTTAATTGCTCGTCTAAAGTATCCAGAACCAAAAAATATTTCAGAACAGAGAAATAGTCAAATTAAAAATAGAACAAAATATATATTAAAACGGTACAACACATTAAAAATCAAGGATAAATATGCTTCCTTTTAAAGTTCCATCAATATTTCAAGATTTTTCAGAACAATATCCTAAAGCACATCAAATTCAAACTATTGCAAAAAATGGAGGAAATTATGCACGAAATTCAATTGCTAGATTATGGCTTTCAGAGGGAATACCTTATGCCTTTAAAGAATCTCCTATCCTATACGAGGAAATTCGCTCATGGCTTGCAACAAGATTAGATATTGATCCAAAAGAAATAAGCATGACTGGGAGTGGTCGTATTGGACAATCCTTGGCTCCTTCAAAATTAGGAACAGATTTTAGTGAAAAATCAGATTTAGACCTTTTTATAATATCAGAAAAATTGCTTGATAGATTACGAAATGATTTTAATAATTGGTCTTTTGATTTTGAATCTGGTCGTATTCAGCCTAAAAATGAAACAGAAGAAAAGTATTGGAAAGATAATTTATCAAGAGGACATACATATTTCTCAAGGGGATTTTTTGATTGTTAAGTCCCTTTCTATAGTCATTTAAATGCAACTCTCTTTCCGCACTTTTAAATGTCTCAATATCAACTTTAAACAACTCTGGTTTTTCGTTAAACCAACTTTCTAAACACTCAATCGGGGTTTTACGACTTATCCCTGAATGTTTGATATGATGGT
>DZAZ01000066.1 GCA_022729755.1 Helicobacter cetorum
ACAAAAGATAAAGAGTTAAACGAAAGAACAAAAGTTTTAGAAGAATATAAACAAATGGTAGATATTAGTAATCTTATCTCAAAAACAGATATAAATGGAATTATTACTTATGCAAATGATGAATTTTGCAGAATTTCAGGTTATACAAAAGAGGAGTTAATCGGAAAACCTCATAATATCGTAAGACATCCTAAAATGCCAAAATCAGCTTTTAAAAATATGTGGGAAACAATTTTATCTAAAAAAACTTGGAAAGGAGTTGTTAGAAATCGTACAAAAGATGGTTCAAGTTATTATGTAAAAACAATTATAGTTCCTCTTTTAAATGAAAACGGTGAAATCACGGAATTTATTGGTATGAGAAATGATATAACAGAAATTGTGCAACAAAAAAAGAGAATTAAAACTATTCACACAGATGCACTTACAAAATTAGCAAATAATGAAAAATTAATTGAAGATATTAAGCATTTTGGGGATAAAACACATTTACTTATATTAAATATAGATGATTTCAAAGAGATAAATGGATATTATGGAGTTGGAATTGGCGATAAAACTATAATTGAAGTTGCAACTAGATTGAAAAAAATGTTAAATGGTAAAAAAGTAAAATTATATAGATTAAGAGCCGATGAATTCGCAATTTTATCAAATCAAAATTTTTCAAAAGAAGAGTTTATAAATGTTTCAAAATATGTACTTGAAAATATTGATAATGCGATTATTACGATTGAAGAGAACTCTTTTGATATTAGAATAACGTGTGGAATGGCAAGTGGTAGGCTTGAGATTGATTTATTTCAAAATGCTTCTTTAGCACTTAGTTATGCAAAAGAGATAAAACACTCATTTGTGGAGTTTGAAGAGGCAAAAAATTTACAAGAAAAGTATAAAAATAATTTAAAATGGACAAAAGATTTAAAAGTTGCAATAAATGAAGATAGAATAATCACTTTTGCCCAACCAATTGTAAATTTAAAAACAAATAAAATAGAAAAATATGAGTGTTTAGTTAGAATGATTGGTGAAGATGGCAAAATTATTTCACCGTTTTTCTTTTTAGATGTTGCAAAAAAAGCAAAACTTTATCCTCACATCACAAAAACTATAATAAAACAATCATTTGAGTATTTTTCAGATAAAGATTTTGAATTTTCGATAAATTTATCGCTTGAAGATATACTTGAGCCTTCAACAGTTGAATTTTTAAAAGATAATATAAATAAATTTAATGTAAAAAATAAGTTAGTGCTTGAAATTGTGGAGTCTGAAGGAATTGAAAATTTTGACGATGTAAGCAAATTTATCGAAGATATGAAGAGTTTAAATTGTCAAATTGCAGTTGATGATTTTGGAACTGGTTATTCAAATTTTAAATATTTAATAGAGTTAAATGTTGATATTTTAAAAATTGATGGCTCACTTATTAAAGATATTGCACAAAATTCAAATTCTCAAATTGCAACTGAGTCAATTATCAATTTTGCAAAAAAGTTAAATATTAAAACAGTGGCTGAATTTGTACACTCAAAAGAGGTTTTAGAAAAAATAAAAGAGTTAAATATTGATTATGGACAAGGTTACTTTTTAGGTGAACCAGCAAAACTTGGAGTATGCACTAAATGCGAGTAATTTTACTATTTTGCTTAATATTTAATTTAACTTTCGCAAATAGTTTTCCTGTTGAAGGATTTGAAGCACTATTTTTAAAAATTGCATCGGAATCGTTTTTTTCAGAGTTTGAAAGAGATAAAAATATGACTGTTTCAAATAAAGATAAATTAAAAGAGGTTGATGAAAAGTTAAAAATTTTATATAAAACTACAAGAGAGTTAAAAGAAGATATAAAGGAAGTTAGAGAGTTAAAGGCTAAACTTACATCTTTTTTAAGTGAAGTTTCAATGTCACCTTTAGGAACTATTGAAAAAAAACAAAATGAGCAAATAAAATCAAATATAGAAGTTGAAGAGTTGAAAATGGAAATTTTAATGTTAAAAAATCAACTTGAGAATTTTTCAACTACACCAAAAAAAGATGTAAATAATAGTAATTATACTATAGAAAGTTCTGAAGTAAAAAAGTTAACAGCAAACTCAAAGACGATAAATGTAAGAGCAAAACCATCGAGAAAGTCAAAAATAATGAGAGTTTTAAAGCGAGGCGAAATTATCCAAATAGAGAGTTGCAATAAATACGGTTGGTGTAAAATCCAAGGAAAAGATGAATTTATCGAAAAATATTTATTTTTAGGAAAAAATAGTGATTGAATTTATATTAACTCATACATTAACACTTTTAATTTTTGTACCATTTTTTGTTGGAGCTTTTATATTAATCGCTCCACTTGAAGATTTTATAAGAAAGGTTATAATTTTTTCTACATTAGTTTTTATAATGTCTCTTGGGCTTTATCTATTTTTGGATTATACTGGCTTAGATGATTTTAAGTACAAAGAGTATTATCCATTAATTCAAGCTTATGGAGTTGATTATAGAGTTGGAATAGATGGACTTAGCCTATTTATAGTTTTAATAGTTGCTTTTTCATTTCCTGCAGTTTTTGTACTACTTAGCAATAGAACCAAAGGTTACTGGGCAAATATGCTTTTACTTCAAAGTGCCTTAATGGGTGTTGTTTTAGCTGAAGATTTAATTATGTTTTATATTTTCTGGGAAGCGATGTTACTTCCTATCTTTATTATGATTGGGCTTTATGGAGAAGATGGAAGAATTCAAGCATCAATAAAATTATTACTTTATACAATGATTGGCTCACTTGTAATGCTACTTTCTATTATATTTTTGGGCTATGAGTACTATTATCAATTTGGATATTGGACTTTTTCAATCTCTACTCTTTCAAATTTACATTTACATTCAGACAATGCCACATGGTTATTTTTAGGATTTATGTTTGCATTTTTAATAAAAATCCCACTTTTTCCTTTTCACGGTTGGCTTAGCGATGGTTATGCGAAAGCTCCAAGTGGAGCCACTTTTGCACTTTCAGCTGTGGCTTCAAAAGTAGCAGTTTATGCAATAATTAAATTTTTAATTCCACTTTTTGCATTTGAATTTATAATTTATTCAAACTATTTTATTATCGCAGGAATATTTTCAATGATATTTTTTGCACTTATTGCACTTACTCAAAACGATATAAAGAGAATGTTGGCTTACTCTTCGGCTTCTCATTTAGGATTAGTAATTTCAGGAATTTTTGCATTAAATTATGAAGCTTTAAGTGGAGCTGTTTTTCAAATAGTAGCCCACGCATTAGGCACTGGATTATTATTTTTAATGGTAGGAATTTTACAACGAGAGTTAAATACAAGAGATATTAACAATTTAGGTGGAATTGCAAGTGTCGCTCCAATTTATTCGCTTTATTTTGCAATAGGAATTTTTGCAATTGTTGGAATTCCTGCAACAAGTGGTTTTATAGGAGAATTTTTAATAATAGTTGGACTTGTAAAAGTTAATATTTTCTTTGGAGTTTTTGCCACACTTACAATAGTTTTAAGTGCGATTTATCTATTTAAAATGTATGCAAAAGTGTTTTTTGAAAAACCAAATCAAATTACAAATCACTTCAAAGATTTAAATAAAAAACAAATTTTTGCCCTATTTCCTTTTATTTTAACGATTTTTTTACTTGGATTTTATCCAAAATTTATTCAAGATAGGATTGAACCTACAATAAATAATTATTTACACTATATAGAGATTGAGCTTGATAGGATTGAAAATGTTAGATAATATTTTTGCATTAACTCCTCTTATTATCCTTTTAGTTGGGGCTTTAACTCTTATGCTTATCTCATTTAAAGATAAAAAACAAGAAGAGATTGTAAATTTAACCTTAATATTTTTAGGCTTAACTCTATTTAGTTCAATTGTAGTTTTTGATAAAGAGTTAAGCAGTGAATTAGGTGTTGAGAGTTCAATCTTTTCAGGAATGCTTTTTATCGATAATTTAGCTCTTTTTAGCACAATGTTACTTACGATTTTAACCATTATAACTATCATTGCTTCAAAATTTTATTTTAAAGATGTAACTTTAAAAATAGAGTATTTTTCACTAATTTTATTCGCACTTTTTGGAATGATTTTAATGACAATGGGAAGTGAGCTTATTAGTATGTTCATCGCACTTGAGATTGCTTCTTTATCACTTTATGTGTTGGTTGGATTTGATAAAAGCGAAAAATCAACTGAAGCGATGTTAAAATATTTTATACTAAGTTCATTTATTGGGGCTTTTTATTTGATGGGTTCAGCTTTAATTTATGGAGTAGTTGGTTCAACAAATTTAATAGATATTTCAAACTTTATCGCATTAAATGATTTATACGAAAACAAGCTTTTCATCGCAGGAGTTATTTTAATTTTTTCTACAATTTTATTTAAAATAACAGCTTTTCCATTTCACTCTTGGTCGCTTGATGTCTATTCTGGTGCAAATTTACCAATCACAGCATTTTTAATAGGAGTTTCAAAGGTAGCAGGATTTATCTTTTTTATAAGAGTTGCAATTGAAGGTTTTATCGAAGTTAGATGGCTTTGGCAAGATATAATATTTTATATAACAATTATTACTTTATTTGTTGGAAATTTACTCTCATTCAGACAAGAGAGTGTAAAAAAAATGTTAATTGCATCTTCAATAGTTCATAGTGGCTATATGTTGATTTATTTTAGTGGAGTTGTAAGTTTTAATGTAAATTCAATTTCACCTATTTTATTTTATCTTTTAGCTTACTCTTTTGCAATTGTTGGAGTTTTTAGCATCATGAGTTATTTATCAAATAAAAATGATTTAAGTTTTGAAGATTTCAAAGGACTTTCACAAAAAAAACCTTTTATTGCACTTGTACTAACTCTTTTGATGCTCTCATTTATCGGTTATCCTTTGACAATTGGATTTTTAGGAAAATTTTATATTTTTGCTTTTGCGCTTGAGAGTGAAGTTTTACCTTTAGTTATATTTGGAATTATAAATACAATTTTATCGCTATATTATTACTTAAAAATCGTGGTTTATATGTACTTTTATGAGTATAAAAATGACTTTATTTTTGAAGATTCATCTTTAGCTAAATTTACAATTTTATTTATAATAATAGTAGTTTTACTTGGCGGTTTTGGAGTGATTAATATAGATTTTATACATAAATTTTTAAATTAGAAAGTCTAAAAATGAATAAATTATACATAGTCTCAACAGGTGCAGGTGGAATTTCATACCTAACAACACAAGCCATAAAAGCGATAAAAGAATCGAGTGTAATCGTAGGTTATAGTAAATATTTAAAAGAGTTAAATGAGTTGATTAGTGATAAAAAAGTTTTAAGTTCAGGTATGAGCGAAGAGATACAAAGATGTAATTTAGCGATAAATTCGGCTTTAAATGGTGAAATAACTTCAATTATTTCAAATGGAGATGTAAATGTTTTTGCGATGGCTTCATTGATAATTGAATTGATTGAAGAGAGAGATTTATGGGATAAACTTGAAGTTATTTCAATTGCTGGAGTTAGTGCAATTTTTGCAACAGCTTCAAAAGTTGGAGCTCCAATTAGTCAAGATTTCGCGGTTATTTCGCTTTCAGATAGATTAAATGATATTAAAATGATTGAAAAGCGAATTGAAAGTGCTTTAAGTGTTGATTTTGTAATAGGAATTTACAATCCTCTTTCAAAAACTAGAAAAAAACCTTATGAAATTTTATTAACACATTTAAAAAATTACGATAAAAGGGTTGTAATAATCGCATCAAATGTTGGGCGAAATGATGAATTAATAATAATAAGCGATACATTTGAATTGATAAAAGATGGCATAGACAATAAAAATATTTCAATGTCAACTTTGATAATTATAGGAAATTCAAATACAACAATCACAAAAAATAATAAAGTTTTAACCAAAAGAGGCTATTTAAATAAATATGACATAGATGGAAAAATGAAAAAATAATATAATATTAAAATTAAAAAAAGGAAGTAATCAATGAGAAAATTGATTTTTGCACTACTTAGCTCTATTGCAATAGCCATAGTAGCCCTCTCGCTTTACATTTTTTTCCCTTCGTTTTTTTTGACATTTGATAATAAAATAAGAGATGCTTATTTTGTTGCAAGAGGAGTTCAAGCTCCAAGTAGCGATGTTATTATCGTTGATATTGATGAGAAAAGTTTAAAAGAGTTGGGACAATGGCCGTGGCAAAGGATAAAAGTTGCACAAATTTTGCAAAATTTAGCTGAAGCTGGAGTTGGAATTGTTGGATTTGATATTGTTTTTGCTGAAAATGATAATAGCTCACCTATAAATGTAGCCAAATCTTTGGGAATTGATGTAAATAAAACTCCTGAAATGAATATAGATTATGATGCAATTTTAGCTGATACAATTGCTAATACACCAACTATTCTTGGATACATATTTGAGTTAGAAAAAAAAGAAAAAGGTGAAGATATTTTTATAAATTTACCTGCAATTTATATTGAAAAAAATTTAGTACAAGATACGATGATAAAGCCTTCTCGTGCTATTTTAAATGTAGAGGAGTTGCAAAATGCAAGTTTTTCAACAGGTTATTTTAATGCTGAACCTGATAGTGATGGAGTTGTTAGAAATGTGCCACTTTTGATGAAGTTTAACGATGATATTTATCCAGGACTTTCATTTGAGATGGTAAGAATTATGATGCAAAAAGATAAAGTTACAATTAACCATAATGAGATTGGAGTTAAAGATTTAGAGATGAATGAAAAAATCATTCCCGTTGATAGATTTACTAGGCTTTTTATAAATTATAAAGGTCCTGGAAAAACTTACAAATATATCTCTGCTAGTGATATTTATAATAACACTTTTGATAAAAAAGATATTGAAGGGAAATTTGTATTAATTGGAACTTCAGCTCAAGGATTATTAGATTTAAGAACTACTCCATTTGATAGTGTTTATCCTGGAGTTGAGGTTCATGCCACAATAATTGATAATATTTTAAATAATAATTTTATCTCAAAACCTGATTGGGCTGAAGAGGTAGATATACTCACAATCATTGCCATAGCTTTGGGAGTTGGATTAATTTTAGCTTTTGCAACTCCATTGATGATGTTTATTTTATCAATTGTTTCAGTTAGTGCAATTGTTGGCTTAAATTACTATATGTTTATTGAAAAAGGTTACATTTTAAATATAATTTTTCCATTAATGACAGTTGTTTCAGTTATTTTTGCTTCAAATATGATTAGTTACTTTTTAGAAACGAAACAAAAAGAGATGATTAAAGGTAAATTTGCAGCTAAAGTTTCACCAGCCGTTATGGAAGATTTACTTAAAAAAGGCGATACAGATGTATTTGCAGGTAATGAGAGAGAAGTTTCAATATTTTTCTCCGATGTTAGAGGATTTACAAATATTTCTGAAGCGATGAAAGAAGGAGCCAAAACAGCTGGAGAGGGTGCTAGAAATTTAATTAAATTTTTAAATGAGTATATGGACCCAATGACAGAAATTATTATCAGCGAAGAGGGAACAATTGATAAGTTTATAGGTGATGCTATTATGGCTTATTGGAATGCACCAAATGATGTTAAAAATCATCAAGACAAAGCCCTTTCAGCCGCAATTAGACAACTTGCTGCGATAATTCCACTAAATCAAAAATTAATAGCTGAAAATAAGCCAACTATTGATATAGGAATTGGATTAAATTCTGGTCCTGTTGTTGTTGGTGAAATGGGTTCAAAAGGTCGTTCAGATTATACAATTATTGGAGATGCTGTTAATCTTGGAGCTAGACTTGAGTCGCTTTGTAAGGGTTATGGAGCTAGAATTATTATTTCAGAATATATGAAAGCCGCACTTACAAAAGATTATATTATTAGAAATTTAGACTTAGTTAGAGTTAAAGGAAAAACTGAACCAGTTGAAATTTTTGAAATATACGGATTTGGAAAACCTGAAGGAAGATTAAAAGAAGAACTTGAAAAGTTTAATTATGCAGTTCATCTATATAGAAATTCAAAATTTGCTGAAGCATTAGAAATTTTCAAAGAGGTAAATGCTTGGGAAGATAAAGCAAATAAAAAGATTTATGAGAGTTATATTGTTAGATGTGAGCATTATATCGCTGAACCTCCAGTTGATTTTGACGGAGTTTGGACACACACTACAAAAGGATAGAAAAAAATGAAATATTTTTCATTTTTTTCTTAAAATCATTTTGATAAATATATATAAAAGGTGTAGATAAATGCATATTAATAAATTATCAATTAGCAAATATAAAATGTTAGAAAATTTGGAAATAACTTTTAGAGTTACATCCAAAAACGAGAACATAATTAATGTAATTGCTGGTAAAAATGGAACTGGTAAAACTTCGATATTAGAGTTGATTTATAAGACTTTTGCTTTAAAAATAAATAATGAAAAAAAAGTTAATTTTTCAATACTTTTTGATGAAAAATACACTTTAATTTGTGAAGAGGAATCTGATGTTTTAAAAATAGATAGTGAAGATAAAAAGTTTTATGGCGTAGGAGATTTAGAGAATTATTATATTAAAAATAATAAAAATATAAATGAAATGGACACAAGCCCAAAAATTATCTATCTTGAATCAGATATGAACTTTAAATATTATAAAAAATATGAGTTAGATAAAAGTTATAGTTTTGTAAATAAAATAGATTCAAATGATATATTAGGTAATGCAGAGTGTTTTATTGAAAATTTTATATTAAAGAGTATTGTCAATGATAGTATAAAATCAAATCCAGAAGATAGAATTAAAGAAGCAATTGAAAAATTTAATAAAGTATTTTTAAATACAGATTTTATAACAAAACTTGTGGCTTTAGATAGTAATAATAACTTTAAACCTATATTTGAAAATATTAATGGTGAAAAACTTACAATTGATAAGTTAAGTGGTGGTGAACAACAACTTTACGGTAGAGTCATTTCACTTATGATTTTAAATCCTCAAAACTCTATTATTTTGATAGATGAGCCTGAACTTGGACTTCATCCAGAGTGGCAAAGAAATATTATGAAAATTTATCAAAATATTGGTGAAAATAATCAATTTATAATTACTACACATTCTCCTCATATATTAGCAGATATTAACTATAGAAATTTCACATTTTTATATAGAGAAGAAAAAGAGATAAAAATTTTTCAACCAAAACAACCACCAATAAAAGGAGATGTAAATACAATTTTAAAAGAATTCATGGATTCTGATTCTATTCCAGCACAATTAAAAGATTTAAGAAAAAAGTATAGAAAACATATTGAAAATAAAACTCACGAAACTCCTGAAGCAAAAAAGACAAAAGAAGAGATACTTAAATATGAAAGTGAAGAATCAGATTTTATGCAAAGTATGAAATTTTATCTTGAATTTGGAGATATGAGTGAGGAAGATTTATGAGATATTTTGCTAAAAAAACTCCACCAAATGTTTTTAATGAAGCATATTTACATTTTTTAAAAATAGATTGGGATAAGTTAAAAGGAAATAATAAAAAAATTAGAAAAGTATTTAATGGATTTAAAAAGAAAGCTAAATTAAAAAATGGTGATGAGGTCAAAAAGTTTATGTTAGAAAATGAATAAAACAATTTATGTGCTTATTGTGAAAAAGAGATAAGTGATACAACAAATAGTCATGTTGAACACATTGAACCAATTTCTAAAAATCCTCATAAAACAATAGAGTATGATAATCTAATTATTTCATGTGATGGTAAAAACTGCAAAGATGTTGATAAAAATAGTTATGAAAATATAGATATTCACTCTTGTGGACATAAAAAAGATAATGATTATAAATTTACACTATTTTTATCTCCAATAAAAGATATAGATATATCAGAATATTTTGCTTTTGATAAAGATAGTGGGGAAATTTTGGCTTCATCAAGAAGCCCAAGTAAAGCTAATTATATGATAAAACTTTTGAATTTGGATAATAAGAGATTAAATATAGCTAGAAGAGAAACAATGAATGTTTTAGAAAAGAAAATTATTCTTAATGAAAAGATAAATTTTTCAGAAAAAAAAGTAAAAATTAAGCAATTTTTAAATACAAATGGATATGTGACTTTTTTGAGATATTGTTTATTTAAAAAAAGTATTTAGGAGAAAATCATGGCAATAGAAAATATATTAAATGGAACACAAAAGTTTTTAACTATTTTGAGTAATAAAAATCAAGATGAGTATGAAAAAAGAGTTATAGGAATTGATAGTAGTACACAAAGTAAAAATTACCATAAATATCTTGAAAGGTTAGAAAAGAGTTTAGAACAGTATGTAAATAAAAAAAGAAAACTCTTTTATATTGGTTTAATGGGACACTTCTCAACAGGAAAATCAAGTACCATAAATTCTCTTTTAAGTTTAGATAGTAAAAATGAGAGAGATTCAGATTTACAACCAACAGACACAGCTATTACTTTAATAACTCATATTGATAATGACAAAATGTTAGAACATGTAGCAACAGAAAATCAAGAAGTGCCTATTAGGTCAAAGTTTATTGATAATGAACTTTTAAGAAATTTAGTTATAGTTGATACCCCAGGTTCTGGTGACCCTCATATTTTAAATGAAGTAGTAAGGGATTTTTTACCTATTTGTGATTTGATACTATATTTCTTTTCTTCTACAAATGCTTTAGATAATGCAGATTTACCATTTATTCCTATAAAATTTGTAATAACTAGCTGATGTTACGATAAGATAGGCTTATGGGTAGTAAAAGACCATAAAAAGGGCT
>DZAZ01000011.1 GCA_022729755.1 Helicobacter cetorum
TCATACAACTATGCCTTATACGGCTTCAAGTGGTCCTCACGGAATGCACTCTACTAATCAAGATTGGGTTAATAAACACGAAGATATTGCTGAAAAATCACTAGAAAATTGTAAATCTTGCCACGGTGTTGATTTAAAAGGTTCTGATTTATCTAAAACTTTTGTTGATAGAACTTTTTCAACAAAGTGGGGAACTAAAACATTTGCAAAAGGAAGTAAGATAGGTTGTGATAGTTGTCACGGAGGTATAGTTTCAGGAAGCACTAGTACTATAAGTAGTGATATGCACGCAACTACTCAAACTTGGGTTGATAAACACAAACGTTCTGCTAAAAATCCAGAGAGTTGTAAATCTTGTCACGGTTCTGATTTAAGAGGTTCAGCTTTATCAACAACTTCAAGTGATAGAACTTTTTCAACAGACTGGGGAACTAAAAAATTTCCAAAAGGTACACAAATAGGTTGTTATAATTGTCACAATGGTCCAGATGACGATGATGATTAAGGAGTAACTCAATGCACATTTTAATTGTAGAAGATGATAAAAATTTAGCAAATAATCTTAAAAATATATTAGAAAAAGAGAGGTATATTTGTGATTTAGCACTTAGTAAAGAGAGTGGCTTTAATGCTCTCTTTGCTAAAAATTATGATATAGCTCTATTTGACTGGATGCTTCCAGATGGGAGTGGTTATGAACTTTTAAAAGAGATAAGAGATGAGAAATTAAATTTACCAATTATAATATTAACTGCAAAAAATGAGATAGATTTAAAAATTGATGCACTAGATAGTGGAGCTGATGATTATATTACTAAACCTTTTTCAAATAGAGAACTCTTAGCTAGAATTAGAGCTTTACTTAGACGAAAAAGCAATGAAATTACAAATAAAATTACAATAAAAAATATTACATTAGATTTGCAAAAGCGAGAAGTTTTAAAAGATAATATAGCCATAAATTTAACAAATAAAGAGTTTGAATTATTAGAGTATTTAATAATTAATAAAAACTTAATTTTAACAAGAACACAGATATCTGAATATATTTCAAAAGAGCTAGAGTTTGGATTTAGTAGTAATGTGGTTGATGTGCATATAAAAAATATTCGTAAAAAATTAAATAGCGATATTATAGAAACGATTAGAGGTATCGGATTTATTGTGAGAGAGGGTTAATGGAATATTTTTTTTTACTAATCATAATTTTACTAATTTTTTATATAATCTTTCAACATAGAAAAATTTCACAAATAAAAAAACAAAACCGAAAAATCATCTCTATATTATCTCACGAAATAAAAAACCCACTAACCGTACTTAGAAGTCATTTAGAAGATGAAATATCAAACGAAGCTCTACCTTTAACACTAAGACAAGGTTTTGTAAATGATGTTGATGAAATTTCAAGATTAACAAATTTAGTAAATAGATTTTTAAGTTTAATGAAATTTGAATTGACAGATATAAAATTAAAATTAGAAATTGTCAATTTAACAGAAATAGTTATGGATATTGTGGATATTTTAGGATTAGTTGCCGAAGATAAAGGTGTAAAATTATCTTTTATTTGTAAAGATAATTTATTTGTGGAGGCTGATAAAACAATGCTGTATCAAGCAATATTTAATATTATTGAAAATGCAATAAAATATACTAAAGATGGCGATAAAGTTATGATAATTATAGAAAAAAGAAGTAATTTAGCAATTATTCAAATTAGCGATAGTGGAATTGGAATAGAACCTCATAAATTAAATAAAATATTTGATATTTTCGTGCAAGTAAATAAGCATTACAGCGGAATTGGACTTGGTTTAGCATTAGCAAATCTAATAATCAAAGCACATAAAGGAAGTATCAAAGTTGAAAGTGAAGTTGGAAATGGAAGTAAATTTGAAATAGAGTTAAAAAAGGTTAATTAATGGAAAAAATTTTAATTGTAGATGATAAAAAAATGAATTTAGATTTAGCTGAAGCTATTTTAAAAAAAGAACCTTATAAATTAATCTTTGCAAATAATGGACAAGAAGCTATAGATATAATACAAAAAGAGATAGTTTCATTAATTATTTTAGATATTATGATGCCTATTATGGACGGTTTTGAAGTTTTGAAATATTTAAAAGAGAAAGAAGAGTTTAAAAATATTCCAATTATTGTAGTAAGTGCATTATCAGATAAAGATGCAATTATGAATGCCGTTAATTTGGGTGCTGATGAGTATTTAATTAAACCATTTGATATTATAGATTTAAAACTTAGAGTTAAAAATTTAATCAAAATAAATCGTTTTAATTTATTAATGCAAAATCAAAACAGTGAAAATACTAAAGCATCAAAGTCGATGGAAGATTGTTTTAGTTTGATTATTAGCAAAATGTTAAACTTTAATAGTGATGAGGTAATAACTATTTCTAAAAATTTATTGGATATATTAAAAACTTTAGAAAATTATAAAAATTTAAATTTAAAAGATTTTTATATTTTTTTTGAAAATAGATTTTCGACAAAAGAGTATTTTAAAATTTTAAAAGAAAATTTAAAAATATTTTTTGATATTTATTTAATTCTTAAATAATATTAATAGCTAATTTTAACGATTAAGTGTGTAAAATAAAGACAAAAAATTTAATCAGAAAGTTATATATGAGTTTTAAATTAAAGACAATATTACTATTTATTTTAACAAGTTTAATTCCATATTTGATTTTAATCTCTTATATTATTTATAAGACACAAGAACAAATTGTAAATGAGGTTAGAGAAAATTTAAATTTCGATTTAGAACTGATAATAGATAGAATTGATAATAAAATTGAAGAGATTTACAAAGATTTTGTTTTTATATCAAAGCTTGATATTATGGACGATATTATAAGTAGTGATATTGATAAACGAATTACAAATGCACTTCTTAGCAAAAAAAAAGATATAAACTTAATGGGTGATTATTTTGTAACTGATTTAAACGGTAAAATTGTGGCTTCTTCAAATCTTTTAGAGATGGGAAAAGAGTTAAATGTAACTAATACAAAATTTAAAATAGATGTTATTTCATCATTTAATAATAAAAAAATTGGTGAATTTTATTTAAATTATGAGATTGATAACTTAAAACAGTATTTAAAGACTAGAGAGGGTAAAGTAGCATTTTTATATGATTTTAAACTTAATAAATATTTTTTTAAAAAAGATGAAATAATTGAGCAAATTAGTTTATCAAAAAAATTAAAAACTCTTGAAAATTTTGAAGTTTTTGTCTCTATTAATAAAGATTTTGCTCTAAAAGAGATAAATGCAATTTTATTAGCGATTATTTTAGCGATAGTTGGAGGAGTTGCCTTAATTACGTTAGTTTCAATTTATTTTGCTTCAAAAATTATTTCACCAATTAAATATCTTTCAGACACTGCAATAAAAATAGCTGATACAAAAGATTACTCTCAAAGAGTGCTTATTAGCTCAAGTGATGAAATAGGAAAGTTGGGAGTTGCATTTAATAAAATGGTTGAGAGTGTTGAAGATGGACTTAAAAAACTTCAATTAGAGAGTGAGAATCAAATAAAATTAAGTGAAGAGAAAGCAAAAAGTAAAATGCTTGAAAACCTCTCAACAAAATTATCAAAATATTTATCTCCTCAAATATATGATTCAATCTTTACAGGCAAACAAGATGTAAAGCTTGAATCCAAAAGAAAAAAATTAACTATCTTTTTTTCTGATATTGTAGGTTTTACTGAAACAACTGACACTATGGAATCTGAAGATTTAGCCGAACTTTTAAATCACTATTTAAATGAAATGAGTTTAATCGGGCTTGAATCTGGTGCTACTATTGATAAATTTATTGGTGATGCTATTTTGGCTTTTTTTGGAGACCCAGAGAGTAAAGGAATAAAAGAAGATGCTTTGCTTTGTGTTGATATGGCAATAAAAATGCAAAAAAAAGTTTTAGAATTAGAAAAATATTGGCAAAATAAAGGTTTTTCAAAACCATTTAAAGTGAGAATGGGCATAAATACAGGCTATTTGACAGTTGGAAATTTTGGCAGTGAAAATCGAATGGATTACACTATTATCGGTGGTGCTGTGAATTTAGCAAGTAGAATTGAGAGTATTGCAACACCAAATGAAATTTGGATTTCAGAGGAAACATATTTGCTTATCAAAGATAAAATATATTGTGAAAAGATGGAAGAGATTAGTGTTAAAGGAATAAAACATTCAATAAAAGTTTATAAAGTAATTGATTATTTTGAAAATTTAAAAAATAATTTAATTATTGATAGTGATTTAAATGGTTTATTGATTGAAAATTCAAAAATAAAAATAGAAAATAAAGAAGTTGCTATCAACACTTTAGAGAAATTACTCAAAGAACTTAAATTGTTGGAGTAAAAATGTTTTTAAATGATGAGTACACACTTAGTATTGATGATTTAGGGTATGCAAAACAAGCAAGTGTCATAAGAAATTTGATAATAAATGCTGATACTCCATTTTCTGTTGGTGTTTCTGGTCGTTGGGGAAGTGGTAAAACATCAATGATGAAATATTTAATGGCTTCGCTTGGTGGTAAGCCTTTAAAACATCGGCTTAATTTTCATACTAAAATGATTGAAGAAAAAAATATTTTTAAAGATGTAACAGATGATTTTGATAAAAAAGAGTTTGAAAATATAGAGACTATTTGGTTTAATCCTTGGGAGTATGAAAATCATAATGAACCGATAGTTGGGCTTTTACAGGAAATACATAATCACTTTTCTTTTTTAACTCAAAGTTTTAGAGAATCAAAAAAACTTCTCTCTGTTGCATTTGAAAGTGCTTTAAATTCTATTGGTTCATTTTTTTCACTTGCTGAAAATCAAGCAAATAAACTTAAAGTTATTGGAGAAAATTATGAGTATGATAATTTTAGTTATTTAGATAGAAATCAAAAATTTAAATTTATATTTCAAGAAGCATTAGAAACTTTACTTTTAAAAGATGAAACAAGAAGTGAGCCTGAAGATAGTGCTAGAATAGTTATTTTTATTGATGACCTTGATAGATGTGAAGATGAAACCATCGCAAAACTACTAAAAGAGATAAAGCAGTATTTATCAACTAAAAGATGTGTTTTTGTATTTGGATATGATAGACACCATATTGAAAAATCACTCTCAAAAAGTGCAACCAAAACAAATAAAGAGACAAGAGCATATTTAGAAAAGCTATTTCAAACTACATTTTATATCAAAGAGCCAAGTGAAAAGAAATTAAAAACTTTTGTAAAAGATATTTTGAAACAATATGAACTTAACAATAGAGATGATTTAACAAATTTTATTATCTCAATAATTGACCCAAATCCAAGAAGACTTAAAAGCTTTTTAGTCACTTTTTACTTTCATATTAAAAATTCCAGTTTTAGCGAAAATGAAAATATAAAAATAGATGATTTAAAAAAATTAGCTTTAATTACATATTTAAAGCTTTTTTATGAAAGTGTGTACTCTGTACTTGAAAATCAAAATAATGTTTTAAAAAATATATTAACTATTTTTAAACATAAAGATAAATTTAAAACAACACATCCAACTGAATATTTTATCTATCTTGAATTTATAAACTATATTCATTCTACTGAAATATTATCTTTTAATGATGAAGAGTTAAAAAAAGAGATAATAAAAAATGATAAAAATTTGGAAGAAAAATTTTTAAATGAAGTTTATGAAATGCAAGGCAAATATAGGAGTTTTGAAAATTTTACAAATGAGTTTCAAAAACATTTTGAAAATTTTGTATCTAACAATACTAAAAAAATCAGCAAATATCTCTAAAGGATAAAGTGTGCAAATAGAAGCCCCTTTTTATGAAGAAAAAGAGTTTTATAATTTAAAAATAAAATATCAAAGTAAATTAAACAAACTATTTAATAATGAAGATGCCCTAAAAGTTTTGGAAAGTAGTGAGGATATACCAGTATCACTAAAAGATATATATGTGCCATTGAGAGTTGATAAAAAAGAGTTAAGTGTTATTGAAAATAGCCAAGATGTAGAAGAGATAGAAGGTAAAAGTATAGATACAGTTATCAAAGAATATCAATTTATCATATTTTCAGGATTGGCTGGAAGTGGAAAATCTACTTTGACAAAATATCTATCTCAAGCACTATCTGAAACTATAATAAATAAAGATATACAAAATTTAGGACGAAAATTAGTTTTACCATTTATATTAAGAGAGTTAGACTTTTCAAAAATAGATAGTTTAAATGATTTATGGAAAGCTTGGATAAAAGATTTTTCTAAAAGATTGGATATAGAACTAAATAGAGAATTTTTTGAATACTATATCTCTAAAGGGTGGGCAATAGTTATATTTGATGGTTTTGATGAACTTGGCGAAGAAAAAAATAGACAATTAATAAAATGGCTAACAGCTTGGGCAAATAATCTCAAAAATGAAAATATAAAGACAAATATAATTTTAACATCAAGACCTACAGGTATATTAAAAGATACAAATTATGATACGTTTGAACTTTTTCATATTCAACCATTTAATCAAAACGAAATAAAAGAGTTTGTAGAGAAGTTTTTTGCGATTAGATATAGTTATGACAAAATATTGAAACAGCAAAAAATAGAGAGTTTTTTAGATAAATTAGAAAATTTTAAAGGTTTAATAGAGTTAAAACATAGACCCATCTATCTTGCAATGCTTGGATATATATCCGAAGTTGATGGAGAGATACCAAATAGCAGGGCATTAGCTTATAAAAAAATGGTAGAAGCTTATGTACATCAACTAGATTTACAAAAAAACTTAGACCATAAAAAAGGACATTATCAACTTCCAACTTGGAATAGAAGTGATAGGATAGAATTTTTAGAAGAGTTTGCTTATAAAGTTCACACTTTAGCAAGTCAAAATGGTGCAAAAGAGTCAAAACAACTACAAATTCAAATCTCAAGAGAGCAACTTATAGCACTTTTCAAAGAGATATTAGACAATACAGAATTTACAACTATTTCAAAAGAGACAAATGTAAAAGATTTAGAGAAATACTTTTTAGCAAGAACAGGACTTTTGATAGAACCAAAAGAGGGATTTATACAATTTTCTCATTTATCATTTCAAGAGTTTTTGGTAGCTAAAAGAATACATAGAAAACAGCCAAAACGAAGAGTAGAAGATTATTTAAAAAAAGAGATTTTTGATAAGCTTTATAGTGTCGGTTGGGCAGAAATTGCACAACTATACTTTGGAATTGATACATTAGAACAAGGTGAAGGACAATCAGAAATACTACATTTTCTAATAGATGAAAACAACAACTCACATATAGAATTTTTCTATAACTTGATTTTTATAACAGATAATAAATTAAATGATGAAGATAAAACAAGATGGCTTAAAACTTTACTTTTTCTGATTATAAATAATCAACATAGTTATAATTTTAGAGATTTAATAATCAAGTTTGAAGATAATCTAAAAAAGCTAAATATAGATTTAACAGAGTATTTAATAAATATTGCAGATGATATTTTAAAAAAACGACCTATAAATCAAGATGAGTTGATTCAAGTTATGGAAAAAAATGATAACGATTTAGCTTTTAGGTTAAAAAATTCAAATGCTGATTATTTCAAACAGTTAGAAAATATCCTCCACATTGGATTTTATTTTGAAAACTTTCAAAAAAATTATTTAACAAAAGAGAGCTTGAAGTTTTTTCCTCAAAATGAGAGAGATAAAAATTTTATTTTTATACTTGATAAATATATTCCTTATAATAAAAACTTAAAAGAAGAGATTGCAGATATAGTTGTAAGCAATATTTCACCTTATCTATTTATTGAATTAAATGGAAGTTACTATTTAACTTTATCGTCTCTATTTACAACAGATAATTTTTATAGAGAATTATTAAAAATTCAGCTTACAGTAAATAACAAGTCACTTTTTATAATAAAAAAAGATATGTTAAGTAGTAATGTTAAAACTATGGCTAGGGATATGGCTAGGAATAGGGATATGGCTAGGGATATGGCTAGGGACATGGCTAGGGATATGGCTAGGAATATGGATATGGATATGGATATAGATATGGTTATGGATATAGATATGGTTATAGATATGAATATGGTTATGGTTATGGATATGGATATGGATATGAATATGAATATGGTTATGAATATAGTTATGGATATGGATATGGATATAAGTATGGCTATAAGTATTATGTGGGATAATAAAGCAAAAAAAGAAGATATAATCAATTTAAGCTTAAAAGCTTGGTTATTTTCGCTTTATGCCTCTTCTAAAAGATATGCTGAAAAAGTAGATATTAATATAAATATTTCAAAACAAGAATTTATAAATTTATACAATCAACTTGAAACTAATCCAATTGAGTATTTTGAAAACAAAGGTTTTAAACTTACACAACAACAAAAAGATGAGATAAAAGAGCTTTTTGAAAAAAGTTATCTTTTAAAAACTATGGAGTATATTATTAATGAGAGTGAGTATGAGGAGTTTGATGAAAACAAAGCAATAGAGGATTTTCATAAAGCAATTAAAGAGTTTAATGAAAAGTATAAAGATGGTGTTAAGCAATAATTAAAAGGTTGAAAATGAAAAAAGTTATATTTTTCAATCCTCGTCCCACTCTTCAATATAAAATAAAAACTTTTCTCTTTGATTTTTATTTAAAATAGAGTGAATTTTTATTAATAACTCCAATTTTATTTGATTAAACTCTTTTGCTAAATTTAAATCAATTTCATTTAAAAACTCTAAATTTAAATCATCTTTTAAAAACTCTTGTTGTTTTTTAATTAAAGAATCTCTCTTTTTTTGTCTAAACTTTTTCATTTGATGTTTATATGATTTTAATAGTTTTTTTATACTCTCATATTGAATTTGATTTAAATTTAAATTAGTTAAATCCTTTGGAATAGAATGGTCAGCCAAAAGATTTAAAGTTAATAAAATTATTAATATGAATTTTACCATAAGATTTTTAGGCTTTCTATCATAGTTAAATTTGGTATTTTAATCTCATCGATTAATCCTTTTTCTATGTTTTTATGACAAGCTTTACAATTTGCCCTACTTTTAACTTTTTCATTTTTAAATATTTCATTTGGAATTTTTTTATGTTTTTTCTTCCAAAAAGAACTTTCACTTATGCTGATTTTATCATTGTTTAAGTCATAAAAAGCCTCTTTTTTGGTTGAATTTTCAGCTGAATTTTTGATTAAATACTCTGTAATTTCAACTCTATCTTTTTCATCAATACTCGCATCATCTCCAAAATGCTCACTTAAATTACTCATCATTTTTTCCCACGATTTTGCTGGAAGCAGATGAGGAGGATAAATTATATGACAACTTGCACACTCTTTTACAAATAATGGAGATTCTTTTGCATAAAAAATTTCTTTATTTACATTTGAAGTTAATATATTATTTGAAGTAAAAGCATAAAAAAAGATGGCAATTGAGAGAATTAGCCAAATTAAACCAAAAATTTTATGAGTAAAATTTAATTTTAAATTTTTGCCATCTATTGATGATTTATATCCATTAATTATTGAATTTAATGTATCGCTTTTGTGAATAAATTTATCAACTAAAACTCCAATAATATGGGCAAAAATTAAAAACATAAATAGATTTGAAAAAAATTCGTGAATCTCTTTGAATAATTTCATTTCTTTAAATATACTAAAATTTAAAAAGCTTAAAACTCCTCTACCTTCTTGCACACCATAAACCACAAATCCGCTAATTACAGCTAATATTCCAACGATTATCATCGCAATCATTACATAACTTGCAATTGGATTGTGTCCGATATAAGCTTTTTTTTCTCCAAAAATATTAAATAAATACTCTTTTACTTCAATTAAATTAAAATTAAAATCAGAAAATTTCGAGTATTTTATATCCATAAAACCCCAAAAAACCCTAAAAAGTAATAAAACTCCAACACTTATACCACTTGCAATATGCAAAGTCAAAAGAATATCAAAATCACTACTTAAAAATGCAATCAATACAAAAAGAGCTAAAAAGAGGTGAAAAGCCCTTGTATAGATTGACCAAACAAAAACCCTAATCATCCCATTTTCCGTAATTTGGAATATTTATATATCGCTCACCATACAAAGCTTTATCAGCACTTTGATGACAAGCATTACAATTTGCAATTGAGCCAACCTCTTTTTGAGTTATTAATTTTTGTTGAATTCCACGATGCTCTTTTATAAAATATGGTGTTTCGCTTATTCTAAGTGGTGTTTGATTACTCGCAATTGAACTGTTAAGCTTTTTAAAATGCTTATGAGTAGTGTTTTCTCCTGAATTTGCACTTAAATAATCCCTCAATGTTTTTATATCACTCTCATCAAGCGAAGCATCAACCCCAAAATGCTCACTCAAATTCACCATCATTTTTTCCCACGACCTTTTTGGCAAAAGCTCACTTTGATATGCAAAATGACAAGCTCCACACTCTTTTTGATAAAGCTCATTCGCATTTAAACTAACTAAAGCAATTAAAATTAATGTAACTTTTTTCATAAAAACTCCCTATTTACTTAATATATAAACTAAAACATCACCTTTTTCAAGTGAGCTTCCTTCACGATTATAAACATCTCCAAAGTTTCTTTTAAGCCACTTTTGTACCTCTTTTACATCGCTAATTCTATTTGAATTTACACTTGGTGCTAAAGGTTCAATGATTTTAGATGTATTTACATTTTTGCCACTTGTGGTTAAATCACTATTGTGACAACTTATACAAGCTATTTCACTTCCCTTTTTACCGATATGTTTTGAAGTAAAAATTTGCTCACCTCTTTTAACATCAAAATTTTTAAAGTTTGGATTTTCTTTTTTGACTTCAGTTGCCAAAGTCTCTAAATAAGCCTTTACTTCAGTGTTTGGCTCTTTTGCAAAAGCTACTAAAGTTATTAAAACTAAAGTGTATCTTCTCATTTTCTATCCTTTTTTTGATTTATAAAAGTATAGAAAAAAAGTGTCAAGATTGGGTTTATATCTCTTTACAATTTATTTACAATTTAGGAAAAAAATTTCAAAACTATTAAATCCATTTTCATATTCATAAGTTAATTTAAAATTATGTTTATCTAAAATTGTTTTTACTATATTAAGCCCTAAACCATAGCCTTTTGTGGTTTTATGCTCTTCTCTATTAAACTCTTTTAAATAAAATTCAAGTGGTTTTGTAAGTTTTTCTCCTTTGCTTTTGAGCATAATTTTTTGCTCTTTTGAAATTATAAAAATTGGATAAGAAGTAGTATATTTTAAACCATTGTCTATTAAGTTTTTAAGGGCAATTGAAAGATAATTAATATCTCCATAAATCAAAAAATTATCACTTATTTCAATTTTTATTAACTCTTCATCTTCAATGAAAAGTTTTGAAAGTGCTTCAAGTATCAATCTTTCACTTCCGAATTTTTCAAAATTTAAGTTTTGATTTACATTTAATTTTTCTAAACTTAAAATTTCACTACTAAGCATATCTAATTCATTAAAAGCTTTTTTTAAAAGTAATTTATATTTTGAATTTTCAATCATTTCAAGAGCTAATTTACCTTTTGAAATTGGAGTTTTAAGCTCGTGAGAAATATCTCTTAAAAGTCTTTCTCTTGCTTTTATTAAATTATCCAAATTTTCAGCCATTAAATTAAAAGTTTGGCCAAGAACTCCTATTTCATCATTAGCATTTATTTTCACTCTTATTGAATAGTTGCCATCACCAAAAGATTTCAACTCTTTTACAATATATTTTATTGGTAATAAAAGTTTAATCAAAATTATAAATATAACTATCAACATAGAAATATCAATAACTACTAAAAAATTTAAAAAACTTCTCTTGCTAAATTCACTCTCTTGAGATAAATCAAGTGCTAAAATTTCATCATCTAAATATTTCATATACAAAAAATATCTATTATCATCGTGTTTTAATATTTTAATAGCCCCAAAAGTACTATTTACTTCATAAATATTTATTGAATTTTTCAAATAGTGTTCTATCTCTTTTAATTTTATAAAACCAAATTCATTTAAATTTTTATCCAAAAGTTCATAATTTGCACTTGAGAGATTTTTAAATAACTCTTTTGAGTTTTGTAAATATTTTTCTTTTAATATCAATTCTATTTTTTCGTTAGTAATTGAATTTATCTCTCTTGCAACAATTAGCATTACAATAAAACTAACAATAAATAAAATAGTAACTTTTTTAAAAATTGACATATTTATCCAATAAATTTATATGAAAATAGAGATAAGAATATCTTTATTTTTTAAATATTCACTTAATTTTTGATTTAATCAAATCAAAAAAATTTTATATCAATCATATAACACCAAAGCCAATACAAAAACAATGATTTTAAATTAATAGCTTTGCCGTAAATAGATAGAAGCTCAATATTGTAAATTATAAAAATTAAAAACCATTATTTTGAGTTAGCTTTGGTATAACCTATTCCTTATTTATACTTACATTTAGCTTAATATTTGTATTATATTTTAACTTTTTTTTCAATTTTGGCTATTTGAGAATAACGATTTTCAAAATTTTGTTTTATTTGCTTGGGGTATTATATTTGTTTAGATTTCGTTCAATGATTGTTTTTTTAACAAAAAAGCAAAAATCCATAATTAAACTCCTAGATTGACATTGATTTGAAATGAAAGTGGAAGTAAAAGAAAAAAAAAGGGGTTACTTTTCAACTAAATTAAATGTTAAATTTTCAAAATCCTCTGCAAACTCTTCTCCATATTCAAGTGCTGCATCATTATCTTTATTGTATAGCCAATTTACCGTGATTTTTTTACCTTCTGTGGTTGCTTCTTCAAACATATCAAAAATATCCATTAAAATTTTTGAAGTACTACTATTAAAATAAAACATTTCAATATTAAAAATTGCTTCTTGATTTAAATTTTGAAGATACTCCTCAATCCATTTAATAATAGGTTCATAAAATTCTGAACTATTTTCAGGATACGATTCGCCACTAATTTCGTGAATATTTGTATTTGGATTTAAAGTAATTTTTGGTGAACTTTTTGTTGGTTCTATCTGTAACATTTCCATCTTCCTTCCCTTTTAAACTATTGTTTTTATGGTAAAGTAAAAATTATTATTATCAATAAATTCAAAATTATACTCTATTGGTTCACTTGATTTTTTAGCCATTTCGATTAATCCAAGCCCTGCACCTTTACTATGCTCATCTGAAGTTAATTTTCTTTTTTGTTTGTAATACTCTTTTAATTCATCTTTGCTCATTTTTGAAATTTTTTCCAAACTTCCTTCTAATCTCTCTTTTTGCTCTTTTGTAACTTTATTTCCACCGATAATAAAATATTTACTCTCTTTTTGTCCAACTATTATCATTCCAAAACTAATTTCACTATTAACATCATTTTGTAAAGGCTTATCAACCGAATAGTTAATAACATTTTGCATCTGTTCTACAAATATAGAGAAAACTTTTAATGAAGTGTTTGTATTTAGGTCATCTGTTTGCATTTTATTTCTTAAAACTGAACCAATTCCTTCCACAACATTGTGCGATATTGGTCCAATAAAACTAAAAATAATTCCATCATTTTCTAAATCTGTTTTGAATTTATACAACTCTTTTAACATTTTTTATCCTTTTTTAAAATCTAGTTCCCATTGTAAACTCAAATGTAGAAGTTCTATCATCAGCTTCTGCATTTAATGCTTTTGCAAAAATTAATTGAATCGGTCCAACAGGTGAAATCCACTCAAGGGCAACTCCAGTCCCACTTCTTGTCATTTCATTAAATTCATCTTCACCAATCATTCCATAATCATAGAAAAATGCTAATCTCATTTTTGCCGACTCAATCAAAGGAATACTAGCTTCAATTGAGTTTGAAAAAGTGCTTTTTGCACCTAAGAGTTTATATCTTTTTTTGCCCTCGTGGTCAATGTAATACTCTTTTGGCGAAATAGAACTTGACTCATAACCTCTTACACTTTTTATACCACCCATATAAAATTTTTCATTGATAGGAAGATAACCGTTATCCTCGATATATCCAAGTCTTGCTTTGTATCGCAAAATTAAATCATAATCGATTAACTCTTTTAAACCATAAAAATAGTTAAAACTATCATAATTTTTAATAAATTCAGCCTCTCCTCCAACTCCTGCAAACTCTAAACTTGAACTAGCTATAAATCCACTTCGAGGATTGTAATAATCATCTGTGTTATTAAATGTAATCGATGGAATGATTGAACTTTTTTTGAATTTTTCATCATAAATATAATAACTTGTTGAATTTTCATCTAAATTTTCAAGTTGACTATCTACATATTGATAAGCTAAAGCCCCTTTTAAGTGTCTTGTGAAATATTTTCCAAGTGTAATTCCACCACCTTTTCTATTGTCAATATAATCATAAGCTTCATATTCACTGTTATATAAATCAACTCCTAGCGAATAATCACTATCAAAAACTCTTTGATTATAAACTCCTGTGTTAAATCGTAAATATTTTGAAGAGTAATCAATCGTGAAATCAAGCTCAATTCCACTTCCAAAAATATTTTTATCACTTACACTAGCATTAACTAAAATACCACCATAACTACCATATCCACCACCAAGCATAACATTTCCTGTCGGGGCTTCTTTAACTTCAACTACCAAATCCATCTCATTAGTTGAAACTCTTTTTTCTTTAATGTCAACTGCCTCAAAATAACTTGTTCTTTTGAGTGCATTTTTTGAATCTGTCAAATCGGTTAAATTATATAAATCTTTTGGAGCTAAAAATACTTCTCTTCTAATTACTTTATCAAGTGTTTTTATATTTCCACTAACAATTACATCTCTAATGTAAACTTTATCGCCAACATCGACTTTATAGACAACTTCAACACTTTTTTTCTCTTCATTTTTAATAAAATCAGGCATAATATCTACATAAGCATAACCTAAGTTTGCAATTTTTTCTTTAATTTTTTCCATATCTTTTCTAAAAACATCTATATTAAAAACTTGATTTACTTTTAATTTTAAATCCTCTTGCAACTTATTTTTATCTACAACATTTTCGCTCAAATCTATTTTAATATCACTCACACTATAAGGATTTCCCTCTTCAATTTGATAATTTAAAGTAGCTTCATAATTGGTAAAATCAACTTTTAAAAATGGTTTTGAAACCTTTGTATCTAAAAAACCTTTTTGCATATATAAATTTTTTATTCTCGAATTATCAACTTCAATCTCATTTAATTTAAGTTTTCCATCATTCCTACCCCAAAGCCAACCTAAAAAATCCTCTTCTTTATTTGCAATTACATCTTCAATTTCTTCTTTTTTAAACTCTTTTTTACCACAAAAACTAAGCTCTTTTATAAAGATATTTTCGCCTTTATTTACTAAAAATTTAACTTCAACACTTTTTTCATTTAAATTTTTACTCTCAACCTCAACAACAGTATCAAAATAACCTTCAGCTTCAATCGCTTCCATTATATTTAATTTTGATTGCGCTATTTTTTTGCTATTAAATATATCACCTTTTTTAATATCTAAAATCTCTTTTCTTTTATCCAAATTCCCATCACCTTCAAGATAACCCTCAATAGTTATTTTTGCAACAATTGGTTTTTCTTTGAAGTGATAAGTTAAAACTCCATCTTTTTCATCAACCCAAATATCCTCAAAATAGCCTTGCTTAAAAAATAATTTTATAGATTCGTCAATAGTTTCAATATTTATTTTATCGCCCTTATCAAGTTTTATCATTTCCAAAGCACTATCTTTTGAAATTTGATTTAATCCCTCAAGTTTTATCTCTTTTATTTCAGCTAAAAGCGAAGTTGAGATTAAAAGCAAAGTAGCAATCTTTTTTTTCATCTATATTTCCTAATAATTTTGGGGGTATGTTAACAATTTTTTAATTAATGTTGATTAAAAGAGTTAAAAGAGATGAGGTTTAAAGTGTTAACTTTTAAACTCATTTAATTTTAAATTAAGTAGTTCCATCATTTTGTGTGAACTTTCGATTGCACTAACCATCTCTTCAACTGCTCTTGCATTTGAGCTTGAGAGTTTGTTAATCTCGTTTAATTTATTAATTGTAGCTTGAAAACTTTGTGCTATTTTTTGAGTATCGTTGAAAGATTCTTGAGCTATTTTTGCACTACCACTCATCACTAATGATGTTTCATTGATTTTATGTTCTACTTCGCTTGAATTATTTGATAACTCTTCAATTGTTGCTGAATTTTTATTCATTTGTTCACTTGCATCAATGATAGATTGCACAATTATCGAAATTGTAGAGTTTATTTCAGTTAAACTTTTTTGAGTTCGCTCTGCTAATTTTCTAACCTCATCAGCTACAACTGCAAAACCTCGTCCGTGTTCACCAGCTCTGGCTGCTTCAATTGCCGCATTTAATGCTAAGAGGTTTGTTTGGTCAGCAATATCTCCAATTACAGTTAAAACACCCTTAACTGCTTCAGCATCAGAACTTAATTGATTTAATTTGAGAGCCAATTCAGATTCAACCTTTGAACTAACTTGAATTTTGTGAATCATATTTAAAATTTTTCCTCTTGCTTCTTCTAAATTCTTATTTGCATTTAAAATATCTTTTTGAGTATTTTCTGCTTTTGAAATTGAATTATCGAGCAAATATACCATACTTTCACTACTTTTGACTGTATCAGTTACTATTTTTGCTTCATCTTCAACTCTTTGACCAATTTGCACTGCACTTGAAGATAATTCATTTGAAATTGTGGCATTTTCATAAGAGTTATCTTTAATCACCAAAATAGTAGTTTGAACTTTTTCTATAAATTTATTAATATATAAACTCACTCTTGCAATTTCATCTTCACCTTTTATCATAAGTCGTTTAGTTAAATCCCCATTTCCACTAGAAAGCTCTTTTGCCATTAATTCGAGTTTTTCAAGTGGTTTTATAATATTAAATAAAATTGCTAAATAAACTAAAATAACAATTAAAATAATAAAAATTGTACTTATAAGTGTTAAATATTCCATTAATTTTTTAGTATCTTGTAAGAATTCATCTTTATAACTACTTGCAATTATAATCCAATCCCACTCATCAAAGTACTCAAAAACAGCCACTTTTTCTCTTGAAGTTGTATCATTTTCATTTTTCCATTTATAAAAAATAGTTCCATTTTTTTGAGCAACTATTTTTTGAACAAACATTTCTCCATCAGCATCAGTACTATTATATAAATTTTTACCCTCAATTAATGGATGAAGTAGCAATTTACCTCTATTATCTCCATTAGTTCCAAATGCAAAGAGATAACCACTTTCGCCTATTTTTATCTCTTTTATTTTATCTTTTAATAAATTCAACTCTTTTGTAATTTCATAACCTATAAATATTATTCCTATAACTTGATTATTTTCAAAAATAGGTGCATATTTACTCATATACTCTTTCCCAAAAAGAGTAACTCTTCCAATATACTCTTTACCTTCCATAATATGTTTATATGCAGGTGCTTTGTTGGTTAAAAAAGTACCTATTGCACGTTCACCATTCTCGTTTTTAAGTGAAGTTGTAATTCGTAAAAAATCATCATCTTTTTTAACAAAAATCGTAGCTACTGAATTTGTCAATTTACTAAATTTATCCACATCTTCAAAATTTAAATTAATAGCTTTATTTGAGTGCATTAATACGGGTGCTAAAACACCATTAATATCAATTTGTTGGTCTTTAGTTAAAGTAATATTTTCTGTAAAAAGAGATTTAAAAATATTAAAATAACCTTCAGCTGAAGATTTTAAATTATTATTTTCAAGTTCAACAGTTTTTTTAACTAAATTTACCACTTTTTCTAAATTTTCAAACTCTTTTTTTTCAGAAGAATTTGATAAAAAATTAAATAAAAAAAGTATAAAGCCACTAAGTGCAACAAAAATAATAAATCCTTGTATAAAAGATAGCCGTAAACCTATCGATTTTTTAAAAAGCATTTTAACTTCCCTTTCTTTTGTAATTATGAATTATATAATATCAAATTATAAAACTTAATTAATTTTATTTCAAAGTAGATTAAGGCATAATCGAAATTAAAAAAAGGTTTTTTTATGGTAGCTGGAATAATAGGTTTAGGTTTAATTGGTGGTTCTCTTGGAATTGCCCTAAAAGAGATAAAGTATTTCTCTAAAATTTTGGGATATGATAAAAATAAAGAACATCAACAAGAGGCACTAACATTAAATTTAATTGATGAAATTGTAGATTTTGAAACAATTCAAAAAGTAGATGTATTATTTCTAGCAGTTCCAGTTGATGGTATTATTAATATATTAAAAAATATAAAAAATATAAAAAGCGATATGACAATTATAGATTTAGGAAGTACTAAAAATAAAATAGTTAAAAATTGTCCACCAGAAATTAGAAAAAACTTTATTCCAGCTCACCCTATGACGGGAACAGAAAAATTTGGTCCAAAAGCTTCAATAAAAGGACTTTATAAAAATAAAATAGTAGTTTTATGTGATTTAAATGACTCTGGAGTTAAACAAATAGAGTTAGCACTTGATTTATTTTATAAATTAAATATGAAAATAGTTAAAATGGACTCGCTTTCGCACGATGTTCACGCAGCTTTTATTAGCCATTTACCTCACGCAATTAGTTATGCTCTAGCAAATACAGTTTTATCTCAAGAAGATGCAAAAAGTATTTTAACACTTGCAGCAGGTGGATTTAGAGATATGAGTAGAATTGCTAAGAGTAACCCAGATATGTGGACAGATATATTTAAACAAAATAGAAAATTTTTATTAAAATCAATTGATGCTTTTGAAAAAGAACTTTCTAAAATAAAAAAAGCCATAAAAAAACAAAAATGGACAAAAGTGCATAAATACACAACTGAAGCGGGGAAATTACACGAAATATTGTAAATCTTATTTAAAGGAGATGTAGTGGGAAAAATGAATTTAAAAAAACAGTTGATTTTTACTCTATTGTTTGTTGGCTTAATACCATTTTTAATAATGGGAATAAGCTCTTACATAAGTGCAAGTAATGCACTAGAAAAAGAGGTAACCGATAAATTAGAGACGATTAGAGAGCTAAAAAAGGAAACTTTGCAAAATTATGCTGATACGATAAATAGCACTTTAGTAGCTTTTTCAAATCGAAGAGTTTTAATTGATATGATTAAAGAACTTGTGACACATCATAATAATCACGGTATTAAAGGGGATGAAAATTATCACATTACTGATAGCGAAGATGTAAAAATAACTTATGCAAAATACGAAAAGTACTATAAAGAAATGATTGAATTAAACGATGGTATGAAGGATGTTTATTTACTTTGCAAAGCACACGGACACATAATGTACTCTTATCAAAAGGGAAAAGATTTAGGTGAAAATGTGAGTGTTGGAAAATTAAAAGATAGTGCAATAGGTGAAGTTTGGAGAAAAGTTTTAGAAACTGGCAAAAATGTTTTTGTAGATATGCAATACTATGAGCCTGTTGGTGAGCCTGTTATGTTTTATGGGGCTCCAATAAAAGAGGATAATCAAATTAAAGGTGTCGTTGTCGCTATGCTTAATTCGGCTAAAATAAACTCTATTGCAAATAATGAACAAGGATTAGGAGAAACTGGCGAAATAATCCTATTTGCACAAGATGGATTGATGCGTTCAGACAGTAGAAGAAGTAAAACTCACTCAATAAAAAACTCTTTTGAAAATCCACAAAATGCAATTAAAACAGATTTAGCAAAAAGAATTTTTTCAGGTGAAGTTGCAACTACAAAAGCTACAACTTATTTAGGAAATTATGCTTATGTGAGTTTTTCAACTATTAGTTTTTTTGGCAATAAATGGGCGATGATACTTGAAGTTGATGTAAATGAAATATTAAAACCACTTTATGATTTGAGAAATATAGCCATCTTGATGGGAATTATCTTTTTGATAATTATTTTTATAATTGCTTTTTGGCTCTCAAATTTTATCTCTACTCCAATTGTTAGTGCCGTAAAAATTATTTCAGATGGAAATGCGCAAATAGTTTCAGCTTCAACTGAAATTGCCTCTTCAGCTTCAGCTTTAGCTGATGGTGCGACAAAACAAGCAAGTGGAATTGAAGAGGTGAGTGCTACAATTGAGCAATCAAGTACTATCAATATTCATAATGCCCAAAATTCAAAAGAAGCCGATACTTTGGCAAAAGAGGCAAATATTTCAGCTAGTAAAGGAAATGCTAAAGTAGAAGCTTTGATGGAAAAAATGAGTGCAATTAGTACATCTTCTGATAAAATTGCAAAAATCATTAAAACAATTGATGAGATTGCATTTCAAACAAATTTATTAGCACTTAATGCCGCAGTTGAGGCAGCAAGAGCTGGAGAACACGGACTTGGATTTGCTGTTGTGGCTGAAGAGGTTAAAACTCTTGCAAATCGCTCGGCTAATGCGGCAAAAGAGACGGCAGATATAATTGAAAGCTCAATTGAGCAAATTAAATCAGGAAATAAAATAGCGACTGAAACAAATGAGAGTTTTAAAGAAATTGTAATAAAAATTCAAAAAACTTCAGCTTTGATTAGTGAAATTTCAGTTTCAGCAAATGAACAAGCTAGTGGTATGAGCCAAATTGCCACAGCAATGGGACAAATTGATGAAGTAACACAACAAAATGCAGCCGTTAGCGAACAAGCAGCAGCAGCGGCTGAAGAGCTTAATGCTCAAGCAATTTCAATGATGGAGAGTGTAAGAGCAGTTGCGAAAATCGTTGGTGTTGAAGTCAAAAATATAGAAATAGATAAAAAATTAATTAAATAAGAGGAAAAATGAGATTATTTCACTTAAGTCACACAGATTTAGATGGCTATGGATGCCAAATGATTTTGGATAATTATAAAGAAAATTTTGAAGAAGTAAGCTTTTTTAATGCAAATTATGGGGTTGAAATTTTAGCAAGATTAAACGAAATTATAAATTGTATAAAAAATACAAATTATTTAAATTCGATGATTTTAATTACAGATTTAAATTTAAATTTAGATGAGTGTAATTTTTTAGAAAATGAAGTTAAAACTTTAAGAGAAAATGGCTTTAATATCGAGTTAAAACTTTTGGACCATCATATTTCTGGAAAAGAGAGTGAAGCTCAATTTAGTTGGTATTATTTGGATATTGAAAAATCGGCAACACTGATAACTTATGAGTATTTTTCAAATATTTATGCAAAACTTACACATTTAGAAAAACTTATAGAAACTATAAATGCGATTGATTTATGGATTGAAAATTCGGCTTATTTTGAATTTGGAAAAGTTTTACTTAGAATTATAAATGTGGATACAAAAGAAGTAAGTTCAACTCTATTTCCAAATGAAGCGAGAAATTATCGGTTATTTATGCTTTATGAATCGCTAAATTTTATCGATAAAGAAAATCCTCATATTCTTTTAGATGAAAATATCCATTTACTTAAAAAGAGTTTTTTGGGAGATGGTATAAAAAACAATACTTTAGATAATCTTTCATCGCACTATTTAGTTAATTTATTAGGTATTAAAAAAGATGAAATGAGCGTCTATTATAAAAATTCAAAGGGACTTTTAACTTTTTGTTTAGGAAATATTTCAGTTATTGCAAATGAGTTTTTAAAAAAGTTTGATGATGAGTTTGATTTTTTTATGGATGTTGGTTTTCGTGGAATTGTTGGAATGAGAGCAAACAATAAAGTTGATGTAAGTGCAATTGCAAAAGAGCTTTTTGATGGTGGTGGACATTTGAATGCAAGTGGTGGAAAAATCAAAGATTTTAAAGAAAGTCATAATTATGCTGAATTAAAACATTTAATTGAAGAGTTGATAAAAGAAAAAACTCCATAATTATCTTGTATAATAAAGCAAAAATAAAAGGAGCGAAATGGAAGAGAGTTTAATTTCACTATTTGAGAGTGCACCATATTTAGTAAGTTTTTTAGCTGGTCTTTTAACTTTTTTTAGCCCTTGTGTACTTCCTTTAATTCCAGCTTATCTATCTTATATTTCTGGACTTTCAGTAAAAGAATTGACAAACGAAGATAGCAAATTTCAAGATAAATTAAAAGTTTTAAAAGCTTCACTTTTATTTATTGGCGGATTTGGATTGATTTTTATTTTACTTGGAGCTTCAATGGCTCATATAATGGGCGATATATTCGCTTATCAGTGGGTTAATTATGTAGCGGGTGGAATTATTATCGTATTTGGTTTACATATGATGAGGCTTATTACTATCACATTTTTGAATTTTGAAGCTAGAACCACTTTTGGAGGAACATCAAAAGGTGAAGCTGTATCGTTTTGGCAAAAATTACTTAAAATTTTTGCTCCATTTTTATTAGGTGTCTCTTTTGCTCTTGGTTGGAGTCCTTGTATTGGTCCTATTTTTGCAGGTATTATTTCAATGGCGGCACAAGAAGAGGCAAAGGGATTAAGTTTAATGGTGGTTTATACTGTTGGTTTAGCCGTTCCTTTTATACTTTCAGCCCTACTTACAAGCAAAGCTATGGAAGTTTTCAAAAAAATTAAACAAAACTTCAGAGTTATTGAGTATATTTCAGGTGGACTTTTAGTATTAATTGGTATTGCAATTGCAACTGGTGGACTTGGTAAAATTTCGGCATTTTTAACATTTGAATAAAATAAATAAAGGAAAAAATTGAAAAAATTATTTTTATTAGCTAGTGTAACTTTTAGTTTAATTGCAGCTGATGTGAAGTGGTCAAGTTTAAATGATGGAATAGATTTAGCACAAAAAGATAATAAATTGATGCTCATTATGATGACATCGCCTACTTGTGGCTATTGTGTTAAAATGGAAAATCAAGTTTTAAAAGATGATAAAGTAGCAGAAAGTTTAAATAAATTTTTTATACCTATCAAAATTGATATGTCAAAAAAAGATTATCCACCGAGTTTAAGTGTTAAAGGTACTCCTACATTTTTCTTTTCTACAAAAGATAATGTGATTGTTGAAAAAGTTGTAGGTTATAGAGAAGTTCCTGAATTTTTGGATATTTTAACAAAAGCTATGATGAGAAGAGAGTAAATTAAACTCTTTTTCTCTAGCTACAATATATTATAAAAGTGGTTTGTAGCCTCCACAAAACCATCGATACTTCCGCAATCAAATCGTTTACCTTTGAATTTATATGCTAAAACCATCCCTTTTTTTGCTTGAGATAAAAGTGCATCGGTAATTTGTATCTCTCCACCAACTCCAGCTTTAGTTGTTTTTAAGATTTCAAATATATCAGGAGTTAAAATATATCTTCCTATTATTGCCAAATTTGATGGAGCATCTTCAGGATTTGGCTTTTCAACCATATTTGAAACAATATAAACTCCATCTTCAATTAACTTTCCATCAACTATTCCATATCTATTAGTTTCACTTTTATCAATCTCTTCAATTGCTACAATTGAACACTTATATTTTTCATAAATTTTTATCATTTGCGATAAAACTCCAATTGATGCACTATTTATACACAAATCATCAGCTAAAATAACACCAAAAGGCTTATTTCCAATCAAAGTTTCACCCGTCAAAATAGCGTGACCTAAACCTTTCATTTCAATTTGTCTAGTATAAGAAAAAGTGCATTTCTCAATTATTTTGTTTATCTCTTTCAAATAAAGCTCTTTTGAAGTTCCCTCAATTTGATGTTCTAACTCATAACTTTTATCGAAGTGGTCTTCAATAGCTCTTTTGCCTCGCCCTGTGACAAAAGCAATATCACTAATTCCAGCTTCCATTGCTTCTTCCACACCATATTGAATTAAAGGTTTATTTAAAATAGGTAACATCTCTTTTGGCATCGCTTTTGTAGCAGGTAAAAACCTTGTTCCATAACCAGCTGCTGGAAATAAACACTTTTTAATCATTTTAACTATCCTTAATTCCCCTCATTCTTTAAATAATCCATTCTAAATCTTGTAAGTTGAAATAAAAGTTGATTTTTATCTCTTGAACCTATTAATCTATCAATTTTTTCACCATAAGAATTTAAAAAGAAAAATGTCGGAGAAACCCTTGTTTTTAAGTAGTTTGGATAAGTTTCATTTTCACCATCTATTTTTACACTTAAATAATATTTATTAAGTGTATTTATAATTTTTTCATCTACAAAAGTAGACTTCTCCATCTCTTTACAATAGCCACAATAAGGACTATACATATAAATAAACACTAATTTATTTTGTGTTTTAACACTTTGTAATGCTTCATCTAAACTAACCCAATTAATACTAGCAACTAAAGAAATAGTTGTAACTATAAGTAAAAAAAAATTTTTCATAACTCACTCCATATAATTGATTTTAATAAAAGCTCGTTTTGTATTTTAACACATTTTTTAAAAAATTTGGATTTTTATTCTTGAAGTTTCAATGGCGGACAAGGAGGGATTTGAACCCTCGGTACACTTGCGCATACGACACCTTAGCAGGGTGCTGGTTTAAGCCACTCACCCACCTGTCCATTCTATAAAATACCATTCATGAAGTGCGAAAGTATATCAAATTTAACTTAAATTTAGCTTACTTAAGTGAAAAAAAATAGAGTAAATAAAACTTATTTATCTCTAATTTTTAATTCAGCGATTAATTTAGTATAAGATGGATAATTTGTTCTTTTTAAGTATCTTAAAAGTCTTTTTCTTTGTCCAACTAATTTTAAAAGTCCAAGTCTTGAAGAGTGGTCTTTAGTAAAACTTTTTAAATGTTCAGTTAAATCTTTAATTCTTTCACTTAAAAGTGCGATTTGAACTTCACTAGAACCTGTGTCTTTTTCGTTTTTTGAAAACTTTTTGATAATTTCAGCTTTTTTCGCCATATCTAAAGCCATTGCCTTAGCCTCCTGATTGGTAATTTTTTTTAAAGAAGTGCGATTTTACCCTAAAAAAGCAAAAATTTACATTAAATTTTGTAGAATAGTATAATTTAAATTTAATAAGGGATTTTGATGCTATTTACAAAAGCTAGTGAGTATGCACTACTTTCTGTTGCTATTTTAGCTAAAAGCAATACTCCTAAAAATGTAGAGGCATTGGCAAAAGATTTAAATATATCTAAAAGTTTTTTGGCAAAAATATTACAAAATTTAGCGAAAAATAGTATTTTAATTTCACATAAAGGTGTGAATGGTGGATTTAGTTTACAAAAAAATGCAAAAAATATATCAATTTTAGAAATAATTTCAACCGTAGAAAATAAACCAATTCAAGTACTAGAGTGTACTTTAGATATAAGTTGTTGTCCAAACAATCCAAATAGTTGTATAGTTCTTCCATTTTTTAATAGACTTCAAAATAAAATAGATAATTTTTTAAAAGAACTTACAATAGATGATTTAATTCAATATTAAAAGGTATTTAATTGGCCAAAGCAGAAGTTTTAAATAGATTAAAGCCATTAATGGGGTTTATCGCTGGTTCCAAAGATTTAGCAGTTGTAGTTTTTGTTATTGCAATTGTTGCAATTATCATTGTTCCACTTCCAAGTGGAATACTTGACTTTTTCTTAACTATATCTTTAGCTATTGCTGTTTTAATTTTACTTATATCTATTTATGTACCTCGTCCTACTGATTTAACCACATTTCCAACACTTTTATTAATTGTAACTCTATTTAGGCTTAGCTTAAATATCGCTACAACTAGAATGATTTTAAGTGAAGGACATCAAGGTCCTGAAGCTGTAAGTGATATCGTTACAAGTTTTGGGCAATTCGTTGTTGGTGGAAATTATGTGCTTGGGATTATTGTTTTTGTTATTTTAGTTTTAGTCAATTTTATGGTAATAACTAAAGGTGCTACAAGGGTTGCTGAGGTTGCAGCTAGATTTACACTTGATGCGATGCCTGGAAAACAAATGGCAATTGATGCTGATTTAAATTCAGGTTTTATCGACGATAAAGAAGCTCAAAAAAGAAGAAGATATATTTTACAAGAAGCAAGTTTTTATGGAGCAATGGATGGTTCGAGTAAATTTGTAAAAGGTGATGCCGTTGCTGGTATTATTATTACTTTAATTAATATTATAGGTGGTTTTTTAATTGGCTCATTTCAACACGATATGGAATTAGCTGATAGTGCAAAAACTTTTACACTTTTAACAATCGGTGATGGACTTGTTTCGCAAATTCCAGCTCTGTTAATTTCTACTGCAACAGGTATTATTATTACTCGTGCAAGTCAAAATGAAGAGGGTAGCAAAAATTTTGCTGAAGGTGTTGTAAATCAACTTGTAAGCGATTATAAAGTTTTAATTATCATTGGATTTATTTTAATTATGTTTGCACTAGTTCCAGGTCTTCCAACTTTTTCACTTGCATTTGTTGGAATTATTTTCCTTTTAATGGGTGTTTTAATTAAACACTCTCGTGATGGTTCGCTTCTTGAACTATTTGATTTAAAACTTTTCCAAAGAACTCCTCACATTGAAGATAGTGATGAAATTAAGCCTAAAATTAGAGAAGAAAAACCTAGACAAAAATCTAATGAAGAGATAAGAGAAGAAGAACAAAAAGCATTAGAAGATATTTTAAAAGTTGAAATACTTGAGCTTGATTTAGGCTATCAACTTATAAAATTAGCTGATATTAATCAAGGTGGGGATTTACTTGAGCGAATTAGAGGAATTAGGCGAAAAATAGCAAGTGATTATGGTTTTGTTGTACCACAAGTGAGAATTAGAGATAATTTACAACTTCAACCAAATAATTACCAAATTCTATTAAAAGGTGTTGAAATTGGTGAGGGTGAAATTTATCCTGATAAATTTATGGCTATGAATAGTGGGCTTGTTAGCGAAGAGTTAACAGGCATTGCTACAAAAGAACCTGCTTTTGGACTTGATGCTCTTTGGATTGATGGAAATTTAAAAGAAGAGGCGATTATGAGAGGCTATACAACAGTTGACCCTGCGACAGTTATTTCAACTCATATTAGCGAACTTGTCAAAAAGTATGCTGAAGATTTAATTACTCGTCAAGATGTTCAAGAGTTAATTGAAAAAATTAGAAAAGATTATCCTATCATAGTTGAGGGAGTTTTACACTCTTCTAGTATTGGTTTAATTCAACAAGTTTTAAAATCACTTTTACACGAAAAAATCCCTATTAAAGATATGTTAACAATACTTGAAACAATTTCTGAACTCACCGAACGAGGTGTAAAAGATGTCATTATTATTACTGAATATGTAAGAGCAAAATTATCTAGAGTTATTACAAATATATTTAAAAGTGATGATGGGGCGCTTAAAATATTAACTTTCACAGCTCAAAGCGAACAAACTTTAATAGATAAACTTCAAGATAATCAAGGTGTACGGCAATTAATGCTCAATGTAACCGAAGCAAATGCATTAATCGAAGCTACAAGTACAAGTGTAAGCCAAGTGCTACAAAGAGGGATTGCTCCTGCTGTAATTATAGTTGACCCTTTAATTAGAAAAGCATTAGCCGAAAGATTTGAACAATTTGGACTTGATGTTGTGGTTTTAAGTCATGCCGAAATTGACCCGACTGTTCAATTTGAAGTTATGGGAACAATTGAATTTTAAACTCTTCTTTTTAAAGTGTTACTGTAAGCTACATTTTTAAACTTACACTTTTTTAAGTGTAACTTATAGAAACAATATAATCAAAAAAAAAGTACTATTTATATCTTTATTTACTACAAAGTCTAAAAAAACTGTTACAATTATTCTTGAAACCAAAAATTAACTTTAAATTAAGGATGAGAAATGTCAATAATTATATGGTCAAAAATTGATGAAGCTCCAGCTTTAGCAACATACTCGTTTTTGCCAATTGTAAAAAAGTTTTGTAGTGCAGGTGGAGTTGATGTTGAACTTAGCGATATCTCACTTTCAGGAAGAGTTATTGCAACTTTTCCAGAGTATTTAACTGATAATCAAAAAATAGAAGATGAGTTGGCAAAACTAGGTCAAGTTGTATTAGAGCCTGAAGGTAATATTATAAAACTTCCTAATATTTCAGCTTCAATTACTCAACTTAAAGAGTGTATTGCTGAACTTCAATCACAAGGTTATAAATTACCAGATTATCCTGAAAATCCAAAAAATGATGAAGAGAAAGCAATCAAAGAGAAATATTCTACTTGCTTAGGAAGTGCGGTTAATCCAGTTCTTAGAGAAGGAAACTCTGATAGAAGAGCAGCGATAGCGGTTAAAAATTTCGCTAAAAAAAATCCACATAAATTAAGAGCATTTGAAAATCCAAGCAAAGCATATGTAACACATATGGATGGCGATGGCGATTTTTATGGAAATGAAAAATCTGTTATAGTAAGTGGAAATCAAAAAGTTACAATTAATTTAAATGGCAAATGTTTAAAAGAGATAAATGCAGTTGATAAAGAGGTTCTTGATGGCACATTTATGAGTGCTAAAAAACTTCAAGCATTTTATCAAAAAACACTTGATGATGCTAAAGAAAATGGTGTTTTATGGTCACTTCACTTAAAAGCTACTATGATGAAAATCTCTGACCCTATTATGTTTGGATATGCGATTAAAGTTTTCTTTAAAGATGTATTTAGCAAATATGCAGCTGAATTTGCTGAAATTGGAGTAAATTCAAATCTTGGACTTGGTGATTTATATAAAAAGTTAGAAAAACTTCCAACTGATAAAAAAGCCGAAATTGAAACAGCTATTATGGCAACTTACGATAAACAACCACCAATTGCAATGGTTGATAGTGATAAAGGTATCACAAATTTACATGCTTCAAATGATATTATCATCGATGCCTCTATGCCAGTTGTGATTAGAGATGGTGGTAAAATGTGGAATAGAGATGGTAAAGTTCAAGAGTGTGTAGCTGTAATTCCTGATAGCTCTTATGGAAGATTTCATCAAGGTATGGTTGATGATTGTGTTAAAAATGGTCAATATGATGTTACAACAATGGGTAATGTGGCAAATGTTGGGCTTATGGCTCAAAAAGCTGAAGAGTATGGAAGTCATCCAACAACATTTGAAATAGATGAAGATGGTGTAGTTGAAGTAAAAGATGCAAACGGTAATGTTTTAATAAGCCATAATGTCGAAAAAGGAGACATTTGGAGAATGTCAAGGGCTAAAGATGTGCCGATTAAAGATTGGATTAGGCTTGCACTTGAGAGAGGAAAATTAACAGGAATTCCAGTTGTATTTTGGCTAGATGAGAAAAGAGCTCACGATGCAAATTTAATCAAAAAATTAAATGAGTGTATAGGTGAATTTGATACAAATGGTGTTACTTGGTGTATCAAAAATGTTCAAGATGCGGTTGCTTATACAAATGATAGAGTTAGAAAAGGGCTTGATACAATTTCAGCAACAGGAAATGTTTTAAGAGACCACTTAACTGATATGTATCCAATTTTGGAACTAGGAACTAGTGCAAAAATGCTTTCAATTGTTCCATTATTAGCTGGTGGAGGAGTATTTGAAACTGGTGCTGGAGGTTCAGCACCAAAACATGTTGACCAATTCTTAGCTGAAGGGCATTTAAGATGGGATAGTTTAGGTGAATTTTTAGCACTTGCTGAGTCGCTAAGATATATCGAACAAAAACATCCAAGTGACAAATTAAAAGCGGTAACTGAAGCATTGGACAAAGCAAATCAAGGCTATCTTGATAATAATAAAGCTCCAAGTAGAAAATGTGGTGAGCCTGATAATAAAGCAAGTCATTTTTATGTAGCTCAATATTGGGCTAGAGCATTGGCTAATAATGCTAATGCTGAACTTTCAGCAAAATTTACCCCAATTGCAAAAGCACTTGAGGAGAATGAAGCTAAAATTATCTCTGAACTTTTGGCAAGTGAGGGAAGTGCTAAAGATATCGGTGGATATTATCATCCAGATGATGCAAAGGCTGAAGCAGCAATGCGACCAAGTGCTACATTAAATGCAATAATTGATGCTATTTAATTAAAATGGGAAATTAAAGAAAGTGCTATAATACACTTTTTTTATTCTCATATAAAGGATTTTTATGTCAAAAGCTAGAAAAGTTGGAATTATTGGTGCTGGAAATGTTGGTAGTACCGTCGCATTTACATTGGCTATGAGTGGAAGTTGCCACGAAATAGTACTAAGAGATAATAAAAGCGACATTGCTAAAGGTAAAGCACTTGATATGAGTCAAGCTGCTGCTGCTGCTAGAAGCCACACAATAGTTTCAGTTGCAGATACTCCAGAAAAACTACAAGGTTGTGATGTTATTGTAATTACAGCAGGAAGCCCTCGAAAACCAGGAATGAGCAGAGATGATTTATTATTAATCAATGCTGAAATTACAAAAGAGGTTATGACTGATATCAAAGAACATGCCCCAAATTCGATAGTTATTACAGTTTCAAATCCACTTGATGTTATAACTTATGTTGCATTAAAAACTAGTGGTTTTAATAGAAGTAGAATTATTGGAATGGCAGGGATTTTAGATAGTTCGAGAATGGCTAGTTTTATTCACGAAAAATTAGGTTATGGTGCAGGACAAATTAGAGCTAGTGTAATTGGAGGTCACGGTGATGATATGGTGCCACTTCCAAGTTATTCAACGGTTGCAGGAGTGCCCCTAACTGACCTTTTAACTCAAAAAGAGATTGAAGAAATTGTAACTCGTACAAGACACGGTGGAGCTGAAATTGTAAGTTTTCTTCAGAGTGGTTCAGCCTATTATGCTCCAGCTAAAGCAACTGCAATTATGGTAGAAGCTGTCTTAAATGATACTAAACAAATATTTCCTTGTGCTGCAATGCTTGAGGGTGAATATGGTTATTCAGATATTGTTTGTGGAGTGCCAATTATGTTAGGTGCTAATGGTGCTGAAAAAGTAATCGAAGTTACACTAAATCAGTGTGAGAAAAAAATGTTTGCTAAATCTGTTCAATCAGTACAAGATTTAATTGATGTTTTAAATAAAAATAAGTTTTTTGGAAATGGAAAATGAGAATAGAAAAAGACACAATGGGAGAAATTAAAGTCCCAAATGATAAATATTGGGGAGCTCAATCTCAAAGAAGTTATGAAAATTTTAAAATCGGCATTGAAAAAATGCCAATTGAAGTTGTGCGAGGTTTTGCATACTTAAAAAAAGCTTGTGCAATAGTAAATAATAAATTAAATAGACTTGATGATAATAAAACTAAAGCAATATCACAGGCAAGTGAAGAGGTGATTGCTGGAAAATTTGATGATAATTTTCCTCTTGTGGTTTGGCAAACTGGAAGTGGAACTCAATCAAATATGAATATTAATGAAGTTTTAGCAAATCGAGCAAGCGAAATTTTGGGTGGAGATTTTAGAAGCACAAAGTTAGTTCATCAAAATGATGATGTAAATAAAGGTCAAAGTTCAAACGATACGTTTCCAACGGCAATGAGAATTGCAACAGTTATCGAAGTTGAAAATTTACTTTATCCTGCGATTGAACTATTAACTAAAACACTAGATGAAAAATCAAAAAAATTTGCTGATATTGTAAAAATTGGTAGAACTCATCTTCAAGATGCAACTCCTCTAACACTAGGTCAAGAGTTAAGTGGATATGTGGCAATGCTAGAGAAATCTAAAAAACAAATTAAAGAAGCACTTGAAGATATTAAAGAGTTAGCTATTGGTGGAACGGCTGTTGGAACGGGACTTAATTCTCATCCAAAATTTTCGCAAATGGTAAGTGAAGTTTTAAATGAGATTGCACCAAAAAATTATGGTTTTAAATCAAATCCTAATAAATTTCACGCATTAACTAGCCACGATGGAGAAGTTTATTTAAGTGGAGCGCTAACTTCACTTGCAAGTAATTTGATGAAAATTGCAAACGATATAAGATGGTTGGCAAGTGGACCTAGATGTGGGATTGGCGAAATTTCAATTCCAGAGAATGAACCAGGAAGTTCAATTATGCCAGGAAAAGTAAATCCAACTCAAGCTGAAGCTATGACGATGGTGGCAACTCAAGTTATGGGAAATAACACAACTATTTCAGTTGCAGCAAGTCAAGGGAATTTTGAGCTAAATGTTTTTAAACCAGTTATAGTTTATAATTTAATTCAATCAATCAGACTTTTAGCAGATTCTATGGTTAGTTTTAATGATAATTGTGCCATTGGAATCGAGCCAAATTTAACAAATATTAATAAAAATTTAAATGAATCACTAATGCTTGTAACAGCACTAAATCCTTATATTGGATATGAAAAAGCAGCAAAAATAGCAAAAACGGCTTATGTAGATAATTCAACTCTAAAAGAAACAGCTATAAAACTTGGTTATTTAACAAGTGAAGAGTTTGATAAATATGTAATAGCAAAAGATATGATTTCACCTAAAGAGTAAAGGAATAAGATGAATATACACGAATATCAAGCAAAAGAAATTTTCAAAAAATATGGAGTTCCAACCCCACGAGGTCACATTGCTTTCACACCTGATGAAGCGATAAAAGCAGCTCAAGAGTTAGGTGGAAATATTTGGGTAGTTAAAGCTCAAATTCACGCTGGAGGAAGAGGGCTTGGTGGTGGAGTTAAACTTGCTAAATCAACAGCCGAAGTTGGGGAATTAGCAAAACAAATTTTGGGTATGACGCTAGTAACTCACCAAACGGGAGCTGAAGGTAAGCTTGTGCAAAAAGTTTATATCGAGGAAGGTGCTGATATTAAAAAAGAGTACTATCTTGGAATGGTGCTTGATAGAGCCAAAGAAATGCCCGTAATGATGGCTTCAACTGAAGGTGGAATGGAGATTGAAGAAGTTGCACATAACTCTCCAGAAAAAATCGTAAAAGTAGCAATTGACCCAACTATTGGTTTTCAAGGCTTTCACGGCAGAGAGTTAGCTTTTGGATTAGGACTTGCAAAAGATGAGATTAACACTTTTATAAAATTTGCAAGTGCTTTATATAGAGTTTATATGGAAAATGATGCAGAAATGATAGAAATTAATCCACTTATCAAAACTGGAGATGGAAAATTTTTAGCACTTGACGCAAAAATGGGATTTGATAATAACGCACTTTATCGCCAAAATACAATTTCAGAAATGAGAGATTTAAGCGAAGAAGAGGCAACTGAAATTGAAGCAAGTAAATATGGCTTAAGTTATATAAAACTTGATGGAAGTGTTGGTTGTATGGTTAATGGTGCTGGACTTGCGATGGGAACGATGGATACAATCAATTATATGGGTGGAACTCCTGCAAACTTCCTTGATGTTGGGGGTTCGGCTAATCCTGAAACAGTTGCAAAAGGATTTGAAATTATCCTAAAAGATAAAAATGTAAAATCGATTTTTGTAAATATTTTTGGTGGAATTGTAAGATGTGATAGAGTTGCAAATGGAATACTTGAAGCTACAAAACTTACAAAAGTTGATGTGCCTATAATCGTTAGACTTGATGGTACAAATGCTACTGAAGCGGCTGAAATTTTAAACAATGCTGGAATTTCAAATATTATCGCAGCAACAGATTTAGCTGATGGTGCAAAAAAAGCGGTTGAGGCTGCAAAGGGTAAAAAATGAGTATTTTAGTAAACAAAGATACATTAGTAATAGTTCAAGGTTTCACTGGCAAGGAGGGAACATTCCATTCTGAGCAGTGTTTAGCTTATGGAACTAAAATTGTTGGCGGTGTTACTCCTGGTAAAGGTGGGAGTGAGCATTTAGGCAAACCAGTTTTTAATACAGTAAATGAAGCTGTAAAAGCTACAAAGGCAACTGTTAGTATGATTTTTGTGCCTCCAGCTTTTGTGGCTGATGCGGTTATGGAAGCGGCTGATGCTGGGATTGAACTTGCAGTTATTATCACAGAAGGAGCTCCTGTAAAAGATATGATGTTTGCAAAAGCTTATGCAACAAAAAAAGGTATGAAAACAATTGGACCAAATTGTCCAGGGATTATCACTTCAGAAGAGTGCAAGATTGGGATTATGCCAGGGATGATTTTCAAAAAAGGAAATATTGGGCTTATCTCAAAAAGTGGAACACTAACTTATGAAGCTAGTAATCAAGTTGTAAAAGAGGGCTTTGGAATTACAACAGCGGTTGGAATTGGTGGAGACCCAATTATTGGACTTAGTTACAAACAACTTTTAGCAATGTTTGAAGCTGATAGTGAAACTGAAGCAATTGTTATGATTGGTGAAATTGGTGGAGACCTTGAAATTCAAGCAGCTAGTTTTATTAAAGAGAATATTAAAAAGCCTGTTGTTGCTTTTATAGCTGGTCAGAGCGCTCCAAAAGGCAAAAGAATGGGTCACGCTGGAGCTATTATTAGCGGTGGTGCTGGAACGGCAGCTGAAAAGATGCAAGCCCTTCAAGCAGCTGGAGTAAAGGTTGTTGTCTCTCCTGCTGAAATAGGCAAAGCAGTAGCTGAAGTGTTAAAAAAGTAATGAAAAAAAGTTTTGAAGTCCTAAATATTCGATGTAATGGGTGTGCAAATAGCATAAAAAAAGCTCTTAGTGAGAAATTTAGTAACATAGAAGTTGATATAAATAGTAAAAAAGTAACACTCGATTTAGAATTTAGTGAAGATGAAGAGTATATAAGAAACACTTTAAGAAAACTAGGTTATCCTCTAAAGGATGAAAAGTTATCAACATTTCAAGATTTAGGATTAAAGGCTAAAAGTATAGCTTCTTGTAGTATAGGTAAATTTAGTGAAAAGGAGAATTAATGGGAATTTTATCAGCTCCAGCAAATACACCTGTTTGGGTAGATGAGAGTAGATGTAAAGCGTGTGATATTTGTGTTAGTTATTGTCCAGCGGGAACTTTAGCAATGAGACCTGCACCAGATTCAACACTAGGTTCAATGGTTGAAGTTGTAGCACCTGAATCTTGTATTGGGTGCAAAGAGTGTGAACTACACTGTCCTGATTTTGCTATATATGTAGCTGAAAAAGAGGAGTATAAGTTTGCAAAATTAACAAGTGAAGCAAAAGAACAAGCTGAAAAAATAAAATCTAATAATTTTAGAAAACTTAGCGCATAAGGAGAGTTGATGCCAAGAGAAGTAATTTCAAGTGGTAATGATTTAGCTGCTATAGCGGCGGTCGATGCTGGATGTAGATTTTTTGGAGGGTATCCTATTACTCCTTCAAGTGAAGTAGCTCACACTTGTAGTGTTTTACTTCCAAAAGTTGGTGGAAAATTTATTCAAATGGAAGATGAAATTGCAGGAATTTCAGTAGCACTTGGAGCCTCAATGTCGGGTGTTAAATCACTAACAGCTACAAGTGGTCCTGGAATTAGCTTAAAAGCTGAACAAATTGGTTTAGCTTTTATTGCTGAAATTCCATTAGTAATTGTAAATGTTATGAGAGGTGGTCCATCAACTGGTCTTCCAACAAGGGTTTCTCAAGCTGATATCGGACAAGCAAAATATCCAACTCACGGTGATTATGCTTCAATTACACTTTGTCCTGGAAGTTTAGAAGAGGCTTATACTGAAACAGTTAGAGCTTTTAATTTAGCTGAAAAATATATGACACCTGTATTTGTGTTACTAGATGAAACACTTGGACATATGCACGGAAAAGCTATATTACCAGATTTAGCTGATGTTGAGAAATCAATCGTAAATAGAAAAGTATTTACTGGCTCTCCAAAAGATTATAGACCTTATGATGTACCAATGGATACTCCAGCTGTACTTAATCCTTTCTTTAAAGGTTATAAATACCACGTTACTGGACTTCATCACGGACCAACAGGTTTTCCAACTGAAGATGCTCAAATGTGTCAATTTAATATTGAGCGATTAACTGGTAAAATCAATAATAATGCTGATGATATGGTAAGTTATGAAGAGTATAAACTTGATGATGCTGAAGTTTGTATTATAGCTTATGGCTCAATCAGTAGAGGTGCAAAAGAAGCTGTTCAAAAATTAAGAGCTGATGGAATTAAGGCTGGTTTATTTAGACCAATTACACTTTGGCCAAGTCCTGCAAAAAAATTAAAAGAGATTGGTAAAAAATTTGGTAATAAAATTTTTGTAACTGAACTTAATATGGGGCAATATTTAGAAGAGATTGAAAGAGTTATGCAAAAAGATAGAAGTGAATTTAAAACTCTTCATAAAGCAAATGGAAGACCAATAGCTCCACTTGAAATGGTTGCTAAAGTTAAGGAGATGATGTAATGGCTTTTAATTATGATGAATACTTAAGAACAGACAAAATGCCAACACTTTGGTGTTGGGGATGTGGTGATGGAGTTATCTTAAAGTCGGTAGTTAGAGCAATTGAAAAAATGGGTTGGAATATGGATGATGTGTGTGTTGTTTCAGGTATTGGATGTTCAGGAAGATTTTCCTCTTATGTGGA
>DZAZ01000012.1 GCA_022729755.1 Helicobacter cetorum
ATAAAATTCCTCGTGGTTATGGAGTTTGGATTAAGAGAGATTAATCTCTTAAACTTCCCCTTAAGTTGCAAAATTATAAATCAAAAATTTCACTAAAATCCATTTCAAATTTACAAATATCCAAATCAATCTCACAAAAACCCTCTTTTTGAAACTTTCCCTTTAAATAATATTTATCATCTTTCAGCTCATATACTTCAGCTTCTAAGTTTTCAGGCTCAATGATGATGTAGTATTTAACTTTTTCTCTCTCATAAATTTCAAATTTCAATCCTCTATCTTTTTTTTCTGTTGATGGCGATAAAATTTCAACTACCAAAGCTGGAGTTTTTGTAAGCTTTATAAAATCCACATCAACATCACAAACAATCAAATTATCAGGCTGAATAATTGTGTCATTTCTCACAACCCAATCAACTGGCATAAAAACTTTACATCTTTTACAATTTTTTAATTTTGATTGAACTTCAAAAGCTATATTATTGCTAATTCTTTGATGTTTTCCCTTTGGCATTGGTGACATTGCATAAGGCACACCATCAATCACTTCCCATCGTCCTTGCCAATTTTCATAATCTTCATAAGTATAATGCGGTAAATAATCAATCGCACCCATAAAAAGCCTTTTTTATTAGTTTATTTCTTTATATTTAGTTTAGTAAAAAGTCTTACTTTTTTTAACAATTCTTTATAGTAATTTAGTCTTTCGGATAGTAGGAGATAAAAAGAGAGAAAAACTCTATTTTATCTCTATTGCTTTAGTTGTAAAAAACTTTGTAGCTTTAGGATTTGAATAAATTACTTTATAATTCTCTTCTTTTTGATTTATAACTTTAAATTGAGTGTTTGTACTAGTTTTTTTAGCTAATTTATACTTTACTTCATATATTTGTTTGAAACCTTCAGCTTCTTCTACACTTATAATTTCAACATCAACTCCACCTTCTAATACATAAAGAGCTTTCATTAAATTCTCATTTGATGGTCTATAAAGTGCAGCAGTACACTTATCCATATCAGCTTGCATTGGCGGTGGTAAAGAAAATAGCATTGGTGGTAAAACATCGCACTCTTCAGGAAAAGGGCTTTTTCTTACTTTTACGTCTTTTTTTTCTTTCTCTTTTGGAATTTCTGTCGTTGTCTCTTTTTTAGTTTCAAAAAAACCAGGGGGCATTGGAGGCATTTCACTAGCAAATAACATTAATGGTAAAGTGAAAAATAAAACTTTTTTCTTCATTAATTCTCCTTTTTTATAGTTTGTTAAATTCAAAAATTATAGGCTTTAACTTATCATTTTTTAAATAAATTAAAAATGATTTAGAACCATTTGAGTCATAAACTCTAAAAGCTTTGCAATTTGGAACAACTTTATCTAAATGAACATTAAACATTTCATTATCCTCAATTGGAAGTTTTATAGTACTTTTAGATTCAAGCCTAATCAAAGTATCATCTTTTTTAGATACAAACCAAACAACATTTGGATTCTTGATATTATAGAGAGAATTTTTTGACTTGTCAATTTGGACAATTGAGTAATTTTTTGAATCAGGTTTCTCTAAAAATTTAATTCCACCACTTGCTAAAGCCATATCTCTATAAATAGTTGTTAAAAATTTTTCTCTAAGTTCAAGTTCTAAATTTTTATTTTCATAAAATTTATTTGTAAATTTTAGCGAATCAATAGAACTATATAAATAAATGAAAATCAAACTAATTAAAGCGACCGAAATCATCAATTCAATTAAAGTAAAAGCTCTCTTGCTCATACTACATTCCACCAATACTTGGTAATGTATTTGAATTTGAAGATGGAATTTGTGGCATTTGCTGATTATTATTATTTTGCTGATTTATAGAAGGTAATTGTGGTGGATTACCTTGAATCGTTTCTTGATTTGTTTGTACTTGAGTATTTTGTGTTGTGTCTCCTCCACCTATTAATGGCTCTTGTGTTATAGTTGGCATATTCTCCATTCCTTCAAACTCAAATGAGTAAAGATATGTCCCCGCCTCTTTGAATTTTACATCAATTCTATTTAACAAAATTGGCTCAAGCTCAACACCTTCAGCTCCAGCATCTGAATAATCAAGCTCATCTTCTTCATCTACAATATTTCCCGAAGCAAATGGCTCAATTTGGGCTATTTCAACTTTTTTAATATGTACATTTTCTTCTTTTAAAATTTTTTCCAACTCATCATTTTTTATATTTGGATATTTTAACTTAATAATTTCAAAAAGAGTTCTATCTTTATCTTCTAACTCTTTTGAATAACTATTAAAAACTAAAGAAGCTTTTTCATTTATATCAATTCTACTAAGTGAAAACTCAAAAGTTCTAGTATGATTTGAGTGAATTTGAAGTAAACTAAGCCCAACAACACTTATTATAATAACTGAAACCATCACTTCAATTAGTGTAAAAGCCCTAATCTTCATAATAATCACCAGCATTAACAGGATAATAATTTCTATTTAAAAATTGCTCTTTTGCCAATTGTTCATCGCTAGTTACATTTACATCGCTAAAATAAGAGTTAAAAATGTAGTATTTAGCAAAATTATAAACTACAAATGAAGAGTTAGAACCATTTGGATATATTTTATATTCAAAGCAAACTTTTTCTAATTCTGGAAATTCCACACTTTGGTCAATAAATCTCTCTTTAAATTCAACTTTAACCAACTCGCCATACTCATCAATCACATAAATTTTTAATTTATCATCTAATTTCAGTTTTAAATCATCGTTTATAATTTTTTCATCTTCATAAACTACACACTTTTGACAATTTTGATAACAAACTAATTTAATTAATTTATCATTTTTTTGAAACTCTTTCATAAACTCTTTTAAATTTTCAAACTTAAACTCTTTATCTTTTGAAAAAAATCTATCAAAAGAAATTCCAACCAAAGTATATAAAATACCTATAATAAAAATAACTAATATTAATTCAAAGAGGGTAAAACCTCTTTTTTTATCTATTTTTGACACTCGCTAAATCTTATGTCTTTTGCTTCATCAATTCCACCCTCTTTAGCATCAGCTCCAAGAGAGATAAGTTCATAACTTTCTTCACCTTTTACATATACAAATGCTCTTTTCCAAGGGTCTTTTGGAATATTTCCCTCTTCAAAATAACCTTTTAGCGAATAGTTTGGATATTTTGTCTCATCAGGATTTTTTGCTAGTGAATTTAATCCCTCTTCTGTATCAGGATATGTTCCATTATCTAATTTAAACATTTTAAGTGCTTCAGATACATTTTTCATTTGAATACAAACTAATTTTTGCTTTGCTTCTTCACTCTTTCCAATTAAATTTGGCATTACAATAGAAGCTAAAAGTCCTAAAATAATAATAACAATCATAATTTCAATAAGTGAAAAACCTCGTTTACTTCTTCGATACTTTTTATTATTCATAAAAATACCCCTTTGTCAAATAAATTTAAAAGTCGCAATTATATAACAATTTATCTTTTATTTAAGTAATAGTTTTCTAACCCTTCGTTTATTACCACCAAAAATCTCTTTGTAGCGATTCTTTAAAATTTGTGATTGTAACTCTTCGGTTGTTGTTTGTTTTTGGTAAAGTAGTAAAAAGCTTTTATCACTTAATTTTTCTAAAACACTTGGAATAGTATCTACATAACTAGACCACGAAATAGTGTTAACTCTTGCACTAAATACTATTAATAACTCATCTTTTTCTATTTTAGAGCTAAAATCATCAAACCTCGTCCAATCATCAAACCTATTTTGTTTAAAAGTTAAAGATGGTTTAAGGTTCATTACAGCTTCGACATATCGCAAAGTCATATTTGAAGCCATAACATTAACTTCTAAACCTAATTTCTTGCTAAAAGTTTTAAGTTGCATCATAGAGTGCAAAAATCCCTCTTCTAACTCGGCTCGTGGTGGAATTGCAATTGTCACATTGCTAAATGTGTTCAAAGGTTGCGATAAACAAGAGATTATTAGAGAGTGTTTACTCTTTTTAACTACCGTGTTTATAACATTTCCAAAAATTTTATCACTATCAACACTTTTACTCTTATCCCAAACTAATAAAATATCTGAAACCATTAATTCAGTTGCACTTTTTATTATTCCATTACCAATTGATGGGGCTATTCTAGTTATTATTTGAACTTGATTTTCAGTTGCACTACCGATTTTAACCGCATCTTCTAAAATTCTTCTACTAAAGTGTAATTGCTCTTCCGTCTCTTTATTATCTTTTACGACTTTAAGTGCATATATTGGACTATCACTTTCATCTTTGAAAAAAACAGCTAAATTCATCAATTCACTTATTTTTGATTGAGTTCCTGTTGCTAATAGTAATTTTTGTTTCTCTTCGTGTTTTTGATTTATAATGTTTGCCTCTTTATCTGCTATTTTTTGTCCCCATTTTTCAACTATTAAAGAACTAACTAAGCAAGTTACCAAAATTTTTACGATAGTTCCATTTAATATAGTTTCATCAAAAAAGTTAAGTTTGTACCCAACAAAAACAACAGCTAATGAAACAGCAGCTTGAGAAACACTAAGTCCATAAATAACCATACCTTCCGATTTATCTAATTTTAAAGTTTTTTGTGTGAATACAGCCGCAAGATATTTTCCAACTAAAGTTATAACAATTAATACAATAGAGACCCAAATAGTTTCAAATGAGATAAAAAAAACTTTTAAATCTACAATCATTCCAACACCGATTAAGAAAAATGGAATAAATATGGCATTTCCAATAAATTCAATTCTATTCATAAGTGGAGAGTTGTGAGGTATAAATCTATTTAATACAAGTCCAGCAGCAAATGCTCCAATGATAGGCTCAAGTTTTACAAAATCTGCTAAAGAAGCCGATAAAAAAACCATTGCTAAAACAAAAATATATTGAGGAATACTCTCTTGATATTTTGTAAAAAATAGGTATGCAATCTTTGGCAATAACCAAAAAATAATTACTCCAAATATAAAAGTTGAAATTAAAAGCTTAGTCCAAAATAAAACTCCAAGCTCTCCTCCAACACTTGCCGTAATTACAGCTAAAACTAAAAGTGAAGCACTATCAGTAATTACAGTTCCACCAACAGCCGTAGAAACGGCACTACTTTTAGTAATTCCTAATTGAGTTGCTATTGGATAACTAATAAGTGTGTGAGCTCCAAACATACTACCTAATAATAAAGATGAAATAAAATTTAATCCTAAAAGATAATATCCACCTAATGTTCCAAGTATCATAGGCACACTAAATGTAAATAAACCAAAAATTAAACTTCTATGACGATTTTTTTTAAAATCCACCAAATCTATTTCAACTGCTGCTAAAAACATAATATAAAGCAATCCAACAGTTCCAAGAAGTATAATGGAGCTATCTCTTGCCAAAATTCCAAGCCCATTTGGACCCAAAAATACACCTGCCAAAATAAGTCCAACTACGGAAGGAACATTAAGTCGTTTTAGCCATAATTGAGAAAATAAAACTATTACTAATATAATAAAAAATATTAAAACTGGATTTGTAAAAGGAATAATAAAAAAGTCGTCGTGATGCATAAAAAAGCCTTTTTACTTTATTGCTTAATTTTGATTAAGTTTTAAAGTTTTTATTAAAAATTATAATTTGCTCTTAGTACATATCCAGTATAGCTATCAGCTCCCGTATTAGTATTATCTTCTAAAAATACGATAACTCCATCAACTGAAAATGGCTCTTTTTCATAACCAAGAACTATATCAAACTCTTCTTTGTCAAAATTATCTGCTTTAAATACACCATAGTATGCACCAATTAAAGCACCATTTAAGCCAAAATTACTTAAATCTTGTTCAACTCCACCCGCATATGCTTGAGCATTTTTGCCATTTACTGGTGTTAAATTATCAAAATATGATGTAAACATAGGAGCCCCACCCCAAGCCTCAATTAATTCATCATCATTTCCATCATTAAATGCAATATTCAAAGTTGTGTTTGTTTGTAAAGTTGCAAAAGCATTTAAACCTACCATAAATGCTTTTTTAGCTCCCATTACTTTATCGCCAATATCAGCTTGAAATTGATACTGCCCACCAACTCCAAAATCTACACCATTAAAGTTAAATTTATATCCAGCTTCTAAATAGAGTGCATTTACAACATTTGTAATATAGTAATTCCAAAATTGAAGATTTACATTCTCAACTCCTTCATAAGTTGCACTAACAAAAGCTATTCCATCATCATTTTGGATTTCAGCTGCTGTTTGAATTGCTCCAAATCTTTCAGGACCAACTGCACTCTCCCAACCACTCATTTTATTAAAATATCCAGCACTTAAAGTTAAATCTTTTATAGTCGTGTTTGTAGCTAAAATCCCACTAAAAGTATTTGGTATCATTCTAATATCATCTGAATTCATAAGTGGAGTATCAAGCTCTTGACGACCGATTTTAATCGTTGTATCTGAAATATTTGCTCTAAAATATGCTTCACCCAAAATAGTATAACTTTTTTTATCTGCATCAAAAAAATCACCATTTACCTTATCTTTTTTTCTATCGTTAAAACCTAAACTATTTGAAGTGTAACCAGTTACTCCAGCTCCATATTTTTGAGCTTCAGATGTTTCTAAATGCACCTTTGCACCCAAACTAAAAGCTCGTTCATCTATTTGTTCTTTTTTATCAAAAGCAACTTTAATAAGCCCTGCTCTTACTTGTCCATTAATTTTGCCACTTTGAAATGTATCTCTAAGCCAAGCAATATCATCAGCCATCAACATATTAACTGCAACGATTGAAAGTAATAATGTCTTTTTCAATTTTTATCCTTTTTTTAATATTTTTTGTATTATATATTTTGCTAACTTAGTTTAAATTGAAGTATTTTGAAAATCATTATCATCTAATTTAAAAAATTCCCTTAAAGCATAGTGTCTAAACTCTTTTGCTTCAATCAAATCTCCCTCAAAAAGCACTTTTTTATTAAATAAAATAGAAAATCTATCAAGTACTCTATTTATAGTTTCAATTTGGTGAGTTACCATTACAACAGTTAAATTTAACATATTTCTAAGTTCAAGTATCAATTTATCGAAAGCTTCAGCACTTATTGGGTCAAGTCCACTTGTAGGCTCATCTAAAAATAAAAGTTTAGGGTCAAGCACCAAAGCTCTGGCAAGTCCTACTCTTTTTTTCATTCCACCACTAAGTTCGGCTGGATATAAATTTGCAACTCTTTCAGATGATAAACCCACCATTTCTATTTTTGCATAAGCTATCTCTTTGATTAACTCTTGAGGTAAATTTGTGTACTCTTTTAGTGGAATTGAAACATTCTCAAGTACATTAAGCGAAGAAAATAAAGCTCCAAATTGAAAAAGCACACCCGTATTTAATCTAAATTTGGCGACCTCTTTAGAACTCATTTTTTTTAAATTTTTACCAAAAATAATAATTTCACCATTTCTATACTCTTGTAACATTATCATCTCTCGCAAAAGTGTCGATTTTCCCGTACCACTTCCGCCAAGAATTCCATAAATTTCACCCTCATTAATAGTTAAATTTACACCATCGTGGATAGTTTCACTTCCAAATTTTGTTATAAGATTATTAACTTTTACAACTTCACCCATAATCAACCTTAAGCTTTAAGTTTTAAATTGATTTAACTTATTGCTTAACTCTTCAGTCATTTTATGCAAATACTCAATCGCTGAAACTATCTCTTCCACACTTCTAGCATTTGAAGTTGAAATTTCACTTATCTCTTCAGTTTTTGCAATATTTGTTTTAATGCTATTTGCGATTTTTAAATTATTCTCTAATGCTTCATTTGCAACATTGACACTACTATCCATAATTATTGAAGTTTCATTAATTTTATTTTCAACTTCACTTGAAATATCAGAAAGTTCATTAATAACTTCCGAATTTCTATTCATATTTTCACTTGCATCGATGATAGATTGAACTATCACACTAATAGTGGCATTAATTTCACTTAAGCTTTTTTGAGTTCGTTCAGCGAGTTGTCTAACCTCATCAGCTACAACGGCAAAACCTCTTCCGTGCTCACCCGCACGAGCAGCTTCAATTGCAGCATTAAGTGCTAATAAATTTGTTTGTTCGGCGATATCACTAATTACAGTTAAAACTGACTTTACAGCTTCAGCATCTGAACTTAATTGATTAAGTTTAATAGAAAGTTCAACTTCGCTTTGTGAAGTAGTTTGAATTTTTGAAACCATATTTAAAATAACTTTTCTAACTTCTTGCAAATTATCTTTTGCAATTACAATATCATTTTTTGTTTTTTGAGATTTTTCTAAAGACTCTTCAAGTGAAATTTTCATCTCTTTTTCACTTTTTACATTTTCATTTATAATTCTTGCTTCATCTTCAACCCTATGTCCAACTTGTAAAGCACTAGAAGAAAGCTCATTTGCAACTGAAGCTGTTTCGTGCGAACTGTTTTTAATAGTATTTATCGTAGTTTGTACTTTTTCTATAAAATTATTTACCTCTTGTTTTGCTTGTTCTAGCTCATCAGCTCCATTAACTTTTAATCTTTTAGTTAAATCTCCATCTCCACTTGAGAGATTTTTTGCAGTTTCTCTTAAAGTTTCTATTTTTCGCACGATAGTTATCAATAAAACACTATATAAAACTATAATCACAACTATTAAAATAATTAAAGCGATAAAAACTTTACTTATATATTCACTTAACTCACTTGAATAGTTAAATATCTCTTCTAATTTTATCTCTTTTAATTTTGCAATCTCTTCAATTTTGCTTTGGTACTCACCAGCAACTTTATCAACCTCTTGCATAATATTTTCGCCATCTTTTCTAGTTTTATTAATAGCTATCCCATAATTAGCCATCTCTAAACCTACATCAAACATTTTTAAATACAAAGCTTCAAACTCTTTTAGAGCATTAATCATTGAAGCATCTTTGATAGAATTTTTAGAGGTATTAATATCAGCTAAAATACAACTTTTTCGCTCATTAACTTCATTAATTCCCTCACTATCTCCAACTGCTAAAATATCTGTGAAAACTTCTTGAGTAGTTTTAATGTCATATTTCATATTTAAAAATAAATTTTGATTTAATTTAGTTGATAAGTGTATTGTTAATTTTTCTAAATTTTCATTTTGTGCATCAAATTTTTGCATACTCTCCATTGATTTAGCTCTAGCTTCTCTTTTATCAATGCCATTTTGTGCCATTTTATGAAGTAATTCATAATATCCATTAAACCCATCTTCAATAGATTTTAAATTAATTAAATCATCCTCTTTTAAATCCATATTTTTAAACTCTTGTATCTCTTTTAAAAAATCACTTTTTTCATTCTCAAGCTCTTTTAAACCTTCAATTTCACCCATTGCAAAAATATCTGTTGCAATCTCTTGTAAATGTTTTATCTCATATTTAAACTCATTAAAATGAGAAGTTATATGTGATTGATAAATCAAATCATTGTGTGCAGAATGCATCTGTTTATCTGCAAAAAAAGATAAAACACTTGCAATAATTAATAAAGTTATCGCTACAACAACTATAATTACCGTTTTATGAAAAATTTTAACACTACTTAACATTTTTTAAATCCTCCATTTCTTTTTTGTCCATTGCTTGAATTAAATCCTCATAAATTTTTAAACTTTCCATCGCTTCATTTTCATCAATTTTATTAATAGCATAACCAATATGAATTAATACATAATCATTTATTTTAACCTCATCAGCTAATAAATCAAGCCCCACAACTCTTTTAACCCCCATTGTATCAACTGTTGCCATATTCTCATTTATTTCGACAACTTTAGATGGAATTGCTAAACACATAAACTCCTCCTACTTTTATTTATATATTTAATGGATTTGTAAAAATTTGATTATTTAACAGTTTCTCAAAACTAAATTTATCTCCCCATTCATTTTGAATTTGCTCCGAAAAAACAACCTCTTTTAAATCTATTTCACCCATAATTTTACTGTAAGCATCTTCTCTAAAACACTGGGCATATCCACTATCAGTTTCGTGAACTATAATACTATTAAGTATCACCTCTTTTTCTGCATTTAACATTTTCGTTTGAGTTAAAAGTTTATCAATTATCAAAAAAATAACTCTTGAGAGTTGTTCAGCACTTGGGCTAACAGGAAGGCTAACCCATCGTTTGCTAAATTTTTTTATATACTCAATATACTCTTTATTATCTTTATCCCAAAAAGTTGTTGAGTGGTCAAAACTATCGATAAAATCTTTAATATAGAGTTTCATTAAACCAAAATCATAAACCATTTGTCCATTATCCAAAAAGTTTGATTTTATTAAAACTTCAACTTTATAACTATGCCCGTGAAGTGATTGTGAACATCTAGTTGATGAACAATTTCTTACGATATGAGCATTTTCAAATTTAAATAATTTTCTAATCAACACAATTTACAACATTATTGTTGAGTATAAATATGGAGTCAAAGCCTTAAATTCGGCCGCACAAGTATCAACTTCATTATATTGATGCATTATATTTAAATTTTTTCTAGTATTATAAATATCATTTTCGCTTAGCTTTATTCCATCATTTTTATTTATAAGTTTAGCCAACATTAAATCGCTAAAACCATAACTCTTTGCAAGTCGTAAAAGTTCTGCATTTTGTAAAATTTCTAAATCTATATTTTTTTCAAACTCAATTATCTCTTTTATGTGGTGTAAAAACCATCTATCAATTTTGCTAAGTTCAAATATTTCATCGATACTAAAGCCATTTCTAAAGCCATCAGCTATATACAAAAGCCTATCGCAATTTGGTCTTCTAATCTCTTTTTTTATTTTTTCAATATCTTTTGAAATGCTATCAAAACCACAAAGTCCAGTTTCAAGAGAATATAAAGCTTTTTGAAGTGATTCTTTAAAAGTTCTGCCAATTGCCATAACTTCGCCAACACTTTTCATTGAAGTTGTTAGAGTTGAATCTGCTGTTGGAAATTTCTCAAATGTAAATCTAGGAATTTTTGTTACAATATAATCAATCACAGGCTCAAAACTTGCTGGAGTTCCAGTAATATCATTTTTTATCTCATCAAGTGTATGTCCAACAGCTAAAAGAGTAGCCACTTTTGCAATTGGATAACCTGTTGCTTTACTTGCAAGTGCTGAACTTCTTGAAACTCTGGGGTTCATCTCAATTACAATCATTCTTCCAGTGTCTGGATTAATTGCAAATTGCACATTACTTCCACCTGTATCAACTCCAATTTCTCTTAAAATTTTAAAAGAGGCATCTCTCATAACTTGATACTCTTTATCTGTTAGAGTAAGTGCTGGTGCGATTGTAATAGAATCTCCCGTATGAACTCCCATTGGGTCAAGGTTTTCGATTGAGCAAACAATAATACAATTATCAGCCCTATCTCTAATAACTTCCATCTCATACTCTTTCCAACCTAAAAGCGATTCTTCGATTAATATCTCATTTATCGGACTTGCTTCAAGCCCTTTTTTTGCTAAATCAGCAAACTCATCGATATTATAAGCAACTCCACTTCCACCACCTGCAAGTGTAAAACTAGCCCTAATAATCAAAGGAAAGCCTATCTCTTTAGCTGCATTCATAGCTTCTTGCATATTATAAGCATAATGCCCTTTTGGTAAATCCATTCCTATTTTAATCATTGCCTCTTTAAAAGCTTGTCTATCTTCGCCTTTTTTAATAGCTTCAGGATTTGCACCCAAAAATTTAATACCATTTAGCATTCCTTTTTCGTGCATTTTCATTGCCACATTTAAAGCCGTTTGTCCACCCATTGTTGGAAGTATTGCATCAACTCCCTCTTTTTCTATGATTTTTGCAATTACATCTTCCATAATTGGCTCAATATAAGTTCTATCGGCAAATTCAGGGTCAGTCATAATCGTAGCTGGATTTGAATTGATTAAAACTACTCTATAACCCAACTCTTTTAGGGTTTTTGTAGCTTGAGTTCCTGAATAATCAAATTCACAAGCTTGACCAATGACAATGGGACCTGAACCAATTAAAAGTATAGTTTTTATATCATCTCTTTTTGGCATTTATTACCTTTAAATAAAATTTTATTTTTATTTAATTTTAACAAAAAATCTCTTAATAGGCTATAATATTAAAAATCTTTTATTTTTGCCGATGCTAAATCGAGGAAAAAATATGTATGTACGACAAACTCTAAAACAGGCAAAACTTGACAATGTTAACTCAAACAACAATCAAAGAGTAGCACTCTCTTTTAAAGACCCTAGAGTAAATGATAGAGTTTTAACGATTGATGTTCCTAAATCAACTTTTCAAGAATTATTAAAGAATTTTGCTAAAAATAATTTTATTTTAAATGGTGATGGAAGTGTAAAACTTGAAGGTGAAGCTAGTAAATTTATCTCTAGTTGGTGGGAGAGTGTTGCATATAAAAAACAACATCAAGCTGATAATTTAAGTATTAGAGGTTTTCGGGACATTGAAAGTCCATATATAAAACAAAATTATATTAGATTTGGCATTATAAATCAACAATTTAATCATATTTTAAAAATGTTTAAAGAAGATGGCAAAAGTTTAAAAATCAAATGGATAGCAGCAGGAATTACATTAATGTCGCTTGATAATAGTGAAAATATCAAAGAGTTTAAAAAAGATAAAAAAGAGTTGGATGAAAAAAAAGATAGAATTCCAACAATTTTTTATTTATATTTTAGAGAATAAGTGAGAGTAATTGAATATTTATGAATTTTTAACAGATGATGGAAAGTGTGCATATTTAAGCGATAAAGTACAAAAAATGCACTATAAAATCATTCAAGATTGTACAAATGAGTATTATCATAATTTAGTTGAGCGAGGTTGGAGAAGATTTGGTAAACTATTTTTAAGACCCGTGTGCAAAGATTGCGATGAGTGTCAAAGCTTAAAAATAGATGTTTTAAATTTTAATCTATCAAAATCAATGAGAAAAACAGCAAAAAAAAATAGTGATTTAAAAGTTGTTTTAAAAAGACCTTCAGTTACAAAAGAACACTTAGATTTATTTCATAAATATCATAAATTTATGCAAGAAAAAAAAGGTTGGGATTTTGAACAACATACACATCAACACTATTTTAGCTCATTTGTAAACGGTCGTAATGATTTTGGTTATGAAATGCTTTTATTTTTGGAAGATAAATTAATTGCAGTTGATTTAATAGATATTTTGCAAAATGGTATCTCTTCGGTTTACTTTTTTTATGACCCAGATTTATCAAAGCGATATTTGGGAGTTTACTCGATTTATAAAGAGATAGAGTTGGCAAAAGAGTTAAATTTAGAGTGGATATATTTGGGTTATTATGTAAAAGATTGTCAAAGCTTAAATTATAAAGCTAAATATAAACCCTATAAAATATTACAAGGTAAACCTGAAGTAAAAGACGAAGCTATTTGGTTTAATGTTACTAATAGTAACTAAAATTGGGCTTATAGTGTAATCAAAAAGTGTTAAGTTTGATAAAATTATCACTTAAGTATTAAGTTGATAAAATGCTTTGAAACTTTTGGTAGCAAAAGACTTTAAAGGAGCAAAAATATGGAACAAACTTTAGAGTTAAGTGTTTTTCGCTTTAATGCCGACACAGACTTTTTAAGATATTATAAAGAGTATAAAGTAACAGTAACTTCGTATAAGGCACAAAGATTAATAGATGTGTTAAAAGAGATTAGTAATATAGATAGACATTTCTCTTTTGAAACTGACAAAAAAGTTTATGTAAAAGTAAACTCGAAAACTACAAGAGTAGACACTTCAATTCAAGATTTAATCAAATGTTTTGGTACTTCATTAAAAATTGAACCTTTAGCTGAAAATAGAGCCATTGATGATTTAATTATTAATGACGATGATTTTAATGCAAAGTTAAAAACTTTTGCAAATATAATCGATTTAAACGATAGATTGAGATATAAAGAGTATAAATATTTATACTATACAAGTGATATGTTGAGATTTAATCCAAATTATTTTGGAAATGCGGTTTTTGCATTAGCTGATGATTTAATCAAAAAATATCCAGAAAAAGAGCTTGAAATTTTAGAAAAATTAAGCGATGAAGAGAATGGAATTTGGTTATATTCTCCTACTTGCAATAAGTTTTTTTTAAGTTCTCAAGAAAAAGAGTTAAATAAAAAAGTTTTATCTTTAAAAAGAAAAATTCTTGCCAAAGTAAATAGTGAAGTTGCAGAAAATAAGAGAAAAGAGATACAAAGTAAACTTCATTTAACAAATCAAGCTAAAAAAGTATTAGAACAAGATAACTCTTTGATTGGTGAAATGAAAAAACTTTGGCAGGAGGCATAAAATGAAATATCTATTATTTGATAATATTGCAAATAAAAAAGATTCACAATCGCTCTATTTATCTAGCATCGAGCTTTGTTCACAATTTGATATTGGGCTTAAAAAAGTAGAAAATACAAATTTTTATGATGCTTTAGATGTAAATTTATTGGATGATGGCTTAACTTCAATAGTAATTGATGCATATAATTTGGCTTTAGCTGAAGAGAGTGATTTAGCAATTTTATGTTTAGATGATTTATCTTTTAATAATTACACAAAAACTAAAGAGTGTTTGAAATCTAATAAAAAATTAAAAGATGAAGTAAACACTAAACTTTCACAACTTGGTAAAGAGTATAAAGGTAGAGTTGAAATTAAGCATATAATCGAACTAATTTCAAATGATATTGGGGTTGAAAAAATTGCTTCAAGAGTAAAAAACTCTTTCAAAGATTTCAATATAGCAGTTCATTATGGTAATAGTTATTGTGAATTGAAAGAAAAATTAAACATCGAAAATATCGAGATAATTCTCAATTCAATTGGTGCAAAAGTTATTAAATTAGATTCGATTTATAATTCGCTTGGAAGTGAATATTTAAATTCAAATAGTGAAATTGCTTATAAAATGGCAGGTGAAATTTTACTTGATATGTTTGATTGTAGTACTGATATTGTAACTTCAACCGATACAAATACTTTTATTATGTTTGATAAAAATCAAAAAGCAATCGAGTGTGAAATGGGTCGAGATATTAAAATTCCATTTTTAAATTTAGCACAATTAATACTTCTTGCAATTGGTGAAGTTGAAACTAAAAAACTTGGACTTGAGTACCACAAAATCGTACCAAAGTTTATTTAACTCCTCTCTTTTTCTTTTATGAATAAAGAAGACTTTTTTATATCTATTTTTTCAAAAAATCAAAAATTTAAAAACTTCATTGGAGATGATGGTGCTGTTATTGATAATTTAGTTTACTCTCAAGATGCTTTTTTTGAAAATGTGCATTTTAAACGAGAGTGGATGAGTTTAAAAGAGATTGCGAAAAAATCAATGATTGTCAATATTTCCGATGCAATCGTTATGAATGCAACTCCTAAATATGCACTTTTAACTGTGGCAATTCCAAAAAATTTTACAAAAAAAGAGTTGCAAGAGTTAGCAAGTGGATTTTTAGAAGTTGCAAATGAGTACAATATCGCAATTATCGGAGGTGATACAATCTCTAATATAAAGCTTGATATTTCAATTACAATTATTGCTGAAGTTAAAAAACCTATTTTTAGAAAAGGTTTAAAAGAGAATAATCGTTTAGCTTTTAGCGGAAACTTAGGCAATTCAAAAAGAGATTTAAATAAACTTTTAAGAGGTGAAAAAATTCCTAAAAACTCTAAATTTATAACTCCAAAATTAAATCCAAAATTTTTTTATGAAATAGCACCTTTTTTAAATATTGCAATTGATATTTCAGATGGATTATTTTTTGAACTACAAAGAGTTAGTAAAGCTAATAATTTGACTTTCAAATTTTTCAAAAATTTTACTAAAAAAATTGGATGCAGTGGCGAAGAGTACGAAATACTTTTTGGATTTGATAAAAAATATAGCACTAAAATAAGAAATATCGCTAAAAAACATAGAGTAAATTTAACAATTTTTGCAAAAGCCATAAAAGGTAAATATAAAAATCGATGTAAAGCCCACCACTTTTAAAATGGAGTAAAAATGATAATTTCAGCAGGAAAAAATGAAACATTTAAATTTGCTCATCCAATCGGGGTTGGTTTAATTGAAAGTGCAATTAATTTAACAAAACTTTGCCTTTTTGATAGACCTGAATTTTTAATTTTTATTGGAAGTGCTGGAAGTTACACAAAAGAGTATAAAATTTTTGATATTATTGAGAGTTTTAGTGCTTCAAATGTGGAATTATCGTTTTTGCAAAATAATTCATACACTCCAATTGATAATGTTATTAGTTTGCAAAAAAGTGTAATAATAAATTCAAGTAATTATATAAGTACAAATTTTAATTTAACTCAAAAGTTTTTAGCTTTTGATATAAAGCTTGAAAATATGGAGTTTTTTTCAGTTTTAAAAGTTGCACAAATGTTTGGTATAAATGTAAAAGGAATTTTTATAATTACAAATTACACCGATGAAAATGCACACAGTGATTTTATCAAAAATCACGATGAAGCGATGAGTAAATTGATTAAATATCTAAGCCAAAAATATAGCATAAGTCCAAATTTAAGCCAATTTTTAAATCCAAAACCACTTTTTTATAATGAGATAGATTATACAAGAATGCCAAAAGCTTATGAGAGTATTAAAAATTATTTTGATTTTAGCAAAACAAAAATTATTCATATCGTAGGAACTAATGGCAAAGGCACAACGGGGCGATTTTTGGCACACTATTTATATAAATTGGGTTTTAAAACACTTCATTATGCTTCACCTCATATTTTAAAATTTAATGAGCGAATTTGGATAAATGGAAGTGATGTAAGCGATATTGAATTAGAAAAAGCTCATCAAAAATTACTCTCTATTTTGCCAAAAGAGTTTCAAAATTCACTAAGTTATTTTGAATATACCACACTTTTAGCCTTTTTAATTGCTAATAATATGGATTTTATTGTTTTAGAAGCTGGACTTGGTGGGGAGTTTGATGCAACGAATGTGATTAAAAGTGATTTAAGCTTAATTACGACGATTGATTTTGACCATCAAGAATTTTTAGGAAATACAATTAAAGAGATTGCTTCTACAAAATTAAAATCTATCGATAAAGTGGCAATTATAGGCAAACAAATTCATAGCGAAGTTCTTGAAATAGCTAAAAATTTGAATAAAAAATATTTTGATTTTAGAGAGTTTTTTGACAATGATGATGAATTCAAAGAGTTTATAAATCAAAAAAATTTTCCACTATTTTTACTTGATAATTTAAAATTAGCACTGTTGGCCATTAAATTTTTTGATTTAAAGATTGATGTAAATTTACTTAGTGATATTAAACTTTTTGGTAGATTTTATAAAATAAAAGAAAATATTACGATAGATGTGGGACACAATCCACTTTCAGCAATTGTTATAAAAGATGCAATCGGCGATAAAAAAATTAATTTAATTTATAATAGTTTCAAAGATAAAAATTATGAAGAGATTTTAAAAATATTAAAGCCAATTATAAAAGAGGTTTTTATTTTTCCAATACAAAATCCTAGAATTGTGCAAAAAGAGAAATTAGAGGAAGTTTTAATTAAATTAAATATAAAATTTTGTGATTTTAAGAGCTTAAATAAAGATGAAGAGTATTTAGTTTATGGCTCATTTTCATTGATAGAAAATTTCATAAAATGGCTGGAGGCTAAATGAGAAATAGATTTACTATTACAATTTCTGATATAAGTGGGAGCAGAAGTTATGATGTACATCAAATAGTTAAAAAAATAGTTATTTATACAATATTAATAACAATAAGTTTATTTGTAATTGGTGGTTATTCTATTTCGTTTCTTATTTCGCAAGTTGAAGAGTTAACTTCAAAAAAAGAGTTAATGAGTGAAGAGTACCAAACACTTCAAAGAGAAAATGAAATTTTAAGCGAAAAAATTTTGCAAAAAAGTGAAGATTTAGATGCAATTAGCAATAAAGTTAATGATATTGAGGGGCTTATTGGACTTAGATTTAATGAAAATTTAACACTAAATGAAAGAGTTGATTTAGCAAAATTCACAACAGCAGAAAAACAACACATTATAAGGCAAATTCCAAATGGTTATCCAATCGAAAATAGTGGAATTAATAGTCAATTTGGTTGGCGAACTCATCCGATTTTAAAAAAGAAAGAGTTTCACTCTGGTCTTGATTTAAAAGCTAATATGAATACTAAAGTTTATGCAACAGCCGATGGTGTAGTGGAGTATGCTGGTAAACACTCAAGTAGTGGTTATGGAAATTTAATTATTATGTCGCATAGTTTTGGATTTAAGAGTTTTTTTGCACATTTGGATAAAATAAATGTGGAGATTGGAGACATAATATCTCAAGGGGATTTAATAGGTGAAAGCGGCAGTAGTGGGCTTAGTAATGGGCCACATTTGCACTATGAAGTAAAATACATAAATATGCCCCTTGACCCTATGAACTTTGTTGAGTGGAATATGCAAAACTATGAAACAATCTTTGAAAAGGAGAAAAAAGTAAAATGGCAATCTTTAATAAATTTGATAAACAAAGTGGCGGTGCAACAATCATCGCAAAAGGGTGAGAGTTGAGAGAAGAAGATAAGAATAAAAATGAAGAAGTTGAAATTATTGAAGAATTAGAAGGTGAAAATAGTTTAAATCCTAGCCATAATGATGTAAATGATGTAGAAAAAATTTATCCAAATGCAAATATAAAAGTTGAAAGAGGACAATTTTCTGTTTTTGAATTGAAAAGAAAATATGAAAAAGAACAAATTATAATGAATCCAGATTTTCAACGAAATGAAACTTGGGAAAAGAAGCAAAAATATGAACTTATAGAATCTATTTTAATGGGAATACCATTGCCACTTATATATTTAACAGAAAATAGAGAGGGCAAATTAATTATTATTGATGGAAGACAAAGATTAACTACTCTTTTTGAATTTTTAGATAATAAATTTAAATTAAATAAATTAAGAATCTTACATAAATTAAATGATAGTTATTTTAAAGATTTAGAACCAAAACTTCAAGCAAATTTAGAAGATTATCAATTAATATCACATATTATAAAACCACCAACACCTGACAGAATAAAATTTGACATATTCGATAGAGTAAATAGAGGAGGAACTCCGCTAAATAATCAAGAGATGAGAAATGCCATATATCAAGGAGAATCTACAAAACTATTAAAAAAGCTTAGCGAACTTGAAATTTTTAAAAAAGCAACAGGAAACTCAATTAATGCAAAAAAGATGAAAGATAGATATCTAATACTTAGATTTTTATCTTTTTATCTTTTAAAAAAAGAAAAATTACTAGTAGAATATAAAAGCGATATAGATGACTTTTTAGGTAAATCTATGGAGTATATAAATTCATTAAATGAAAATGAACTAAAAAAGTTAAAAACAGTTTTTATTACGGCAATGACAAATAGTTATGAAATATTAGGTAAAGATGCCTTTAGACTACCAAATGAAGACCCAAATAGAAATAGACCGGTAAATATGTATTTTTTTGAATCAGTTAGTTTTTTACTTTGTAATAAAGATTTTATGAATTTAAGTGAAAAAATAAAGAGTATTTATAAAGATTTAATCAATAATAAAGAATATTTAGACACCTTAACTTATACAATGGATAGTAGCATTAGTGTAATGAAAAGATTTGAAATTATAGACAAAGCGATAGAGGAGTTAGAAAATGCTAAATAAATTATATATAAAAGATTTTAAATCAATAGATAACTTGACTTTAAATTTAAGATATTTAACTATTTTAGCAGGTACAAATTCAGCAGGAAAATCTAGTATTATTCAATCTATTTTACTTTTATCTCATAATATAACTAATGATTTCAACTCTCCTCTTAATGGTCATTTAGTATCTATTGGTAACTTTGATGAAGCAAGTAATTTTATAACAAATGCTAAAAAATTCAATATAGACTTAGATGGTTTTGAATTAGAATTTATAGGCGATGATAGTAAAAAAAATTGTGAAGTTAAAATTATAAAAGATAATGAAGCTATAAAAGATGTATTAAATTATCATCGTAAAAAATTGCATTATATTTGTGCTGATAGATTAGGTAGTCAAGATTTATATTTAAAAAATTTTGATATGTATGACAAATTTGGAGTTTTTGGAGAATTTGCAATAGATTACTTTGAAAAAGAAAAAAGAAACCCAATAGAAAATAATTTAATAATCGATAAAAATAGTACTACATTAGAAACACAAGTCAATTATTGGTTGAAGTATATTATAAATGCAAAATTACAAACTAATGAAATAATGGAAAGCGATAGAGTAAAAGCAACCTTTAATTATATGAATAATCGCCCAGTTAGAACAAAAAACATCGGTTCAGGACTTAGTTATATTATCTCTATTTTAATTGTTTGCTTAGCTTCAAAAAAAGATGATGTGATTATTATCGAAAATCCTGAAATTCACTTGCACCCAAAAGCCCAATCAAAATTAACTGAATTTTTTACATTTATTGCAAATGCAGGAATACAACTTATTATTGAGACTCATAGCGACCATATTTTTAATGGTATTAGAGTAGCAGTAAATAAAAAGAGAATTTCTACTGATAAAATATCTATTAACTTTTTTGACTTAGATATGGAAACCCTTTTAACAAAACATTCAGAGATAAAATTAAATGAGTATGGTGGAGTTATAAACCATATAAATGGACTTTTTGACCAGTTTGATGATGATTTAGATGAGCTATTAGGACTGTAAAATGGAGGTTTTAATAAATGAATTATCATTAGATGGGCAATTTAGTGATGAAAATGATTTTTTAGAAAAGAGTTTATATATTTTAGAAGTTTTAAAATTAATGAAAAAATTTGATTTTATCCATTTAAAAAAAGAAGATTTTTGTGAATCTAAAATTTCAAATAAATTAACTTTTTTCAATCTTTTAAAAATAAGAGATAGTAAGTATAAATTAGAACTTGATACAATAAGAGTATTTAAAAGATTTTTTTCACCACTATATGGAGAACCATATTGGAATGAGACACAAAAACATAATTTAAATGATATTTATTTATATAACCTACAAAATATTAATAATAGTTCTTTAGCAGAGAGTTGTGAGAGAGATAGAGTAGTTTTATCATTTAAACATAATGATTTTTTAAGTGAAAATTTAAAAGTTCAAAGAAATGAAGAAGATATAGATATTTATAATATTTTTGAAAAAAATTTATTTCTTGACTTTTTAATTTTTAATTCACAAATAGATTTGATAAACTACTTTAATTTTAGATTTAAAAATTTAGAATTAATAAAAAACTTAAATCGCTATCCACTAATAGAATTTATTGAATCTCAAAAAATTGAACTTAAACATAGCATTATAGCTATAGTATTAGAGTTTTTCTATCTAAAAAATAACAATTTAAAGATAGATGAAAATTTATCAAAAAATTTAGGAAAAGGTTTATTTGAATTAAGAGGTAATTTTGAAGATGGAATATTTAGAATCTTTTATTTTTATAATAATGATGATATAGTGTTTATTAATGGATTTATAAAAAAATCAAATCAAACTCCAAAAAATGAAATAGAAAATGCAAGAAAAATAAAAATAGAATATAAAGGATGACAATGGCAATCTTTAATAAATTTGATAAACAAAGTGGCGGTGCAACAATCATCGCAAAAGGGACAAAGTTAAGTGGTGATATTGAATTAGAGTGTACTTTGCATATTGATGGGATTTTTGATGGTACGATTAATTCAAAAAGTATGGTAACTATTGGTAAAAGTGGGGTAGTTAATGGTGAAGTTTTTGCAAATAAAGTTATGATAAGTGGAAGTTTTTCTGGAGTTATTGACTCAGAATTTGTTGAAATTTTAGCCGAAGGTAGAGTTTTTGGAAAAGTTATTGCAAAAGAGTTTATGATTGAAAAAAAAGGGCTTTTTGAGGGAGAAAGTCGAGTGAAAAATATCGATAAAAATACTCTAAAAGATGTAAAAACAATAAATATCGAACAAGATAAGTTAACTAATAAAAACGATGTTGCAAACTTAGAAAATAAGTTAGATGTGAATAAGCCAAAAATTTGATATAATTTCAAGAAAAAAAGGAGATTTTTAAATGAATAAAATAGCGATTGGTATCGTTGGTTTGATAGTTGCAGTGTCGGTTTTTTTACTAATGGACAGCGAAGATGTTGCAACAACTACAAAAGTTAACACAACAAAAGAAAATGAAGTAAAAGTTCAAGAGGCACAGTCTCAAGAGGTTAAAATAGAGTACACTCAAACTAAAGAGCTTAGCGAAAAAAAAGAAGAGCCTGTAGTTGAAGCAAAAACGGAAGTAAAAGAGGTTGTTAGAAAAGAGTCTGAAGTTGTGCAAAAAGTTATAAGTGAACACTCATTAACTCCTATTCAAAATGCAAAGAGTGATAAAATTACATTTAAAGATAGTAGTGGTAAGTATGAAGCTGAAATTTTGGTTAATTCGCTTAATCAAAGGGATGGTAATATGTTTCCTCAAATTCCAATTATAGCAAATGTAAAACTACCAAGTGGCGAAACAATAAGCACTCAAATTGACCCAAGTTTAGCACAATCTAACGATAAAATTTATATTAAAGTATTTGATACTCAAACTGGAGAAGATAAAATTTATAATATTTCAGATGTTGCAAGTTTAAGTTCAGGACAAAAAGCAGATGTAACACTTTCAGGTGATGGAGCTGGAGAAAAAGGTGAAATCAAAAAAGAAGAGAGTGCAGAAACACTACTACCTCCTATGCCTCCTGTGAATTAATTTTCACCTTTTTCTTTATACATTCCATCTAAAAGAGAGTTTACAAACTCTTTTTTATCAAATTTAATCAAATCATCTTGTTTTTCACCAACTCCAACATATAAAATTGGGATTTCTAAAGTTTTTGCAATTGAAAAAACAGCACCACCTTTTGCAGTTCCATCAAGTTTTGTGATAATTATTCCATCAATTCCTATCATTTCATTAAAAGCTTTAGCTTGAGCGATTGCGGAATTTCCTTGAGTTCCATCAAGAATTAAAATTTTTCGATGAGGTGCATTTGCTTTTGCATTTGCTATAACTCTAACGATTTTTTTCAACTCATTTGCTAAATTTGTTTGGTTGTGAAGTCTTCCAGCTGTATCGATGATAACTCTATCAAGTCCCCTTGAAATGGCTGAAACAATACTATCATATGCAACAGCTGATGGGTCGTGTCCTTGTTTTGTGTAAATTATTGGAATTTCGAGTTTATCAGCCCAACGAGAAAGTTGCTCAATCGCTGCGGCACGAAATGTATCACCTGCACTAAGTAAAACTTTTTGACCCTCTTTTTTATATAAATTTGCTAATTTTGCAATAGTTGTAGTTTTTCCTGCACCATTTACTCCAATAATCAATTCAACTATTAGCTTATCATCAATACTTTTTACTTCATCTTTAAAGAGTGATAAAAGCTCAATTTCAAGCTTTTCTCTTGTAACTTCTTTGGGAAGTTTTTCTAATAATTCTTCGATTAAATCGTATTCAACATCAGCTTCAATTAAAATTTCTTCTAAAAGACTTCTTTCAATTTTTTCTTTTTTAGTTGGTACAATCTCTTTTATAGCTTCAATTGTTTTTTGAAGACCTCTTTTTAAAAATCCTATCATTTTTTCATAGCCCTTTTAATATCTGAAACTATCATCTCTTCTGGAATTGCTCCAATGTAGTGAGTGAAATACTCTCCATTAGCATCATACATAATCATAAATGGAATTGAGCGAACTCCACCAACACTTTTAACTAAACTTGAAATATCACCTGAAGTCAATATAATATAATTCATACTATTTTCTTCCATAAATTTTTTTGTCTCTTCAAGATTTTTATCCTCTTCTAACAAAACTCCAACTATTTGAAGATTTTCACTATAGTCTTTTTGAATATTAACTAAATGTGGAATTACAGCTTTACAAGGTGGACACCAAGTAGCAAAAAAGTCAAGCAAAATAATTTTACCTTTTAATTCGCCAAAGTCAAATCCACTTCCTTTTTTTTCAAAATTGTAACTTTTAGCCGTAGAATCAATTAATTGAAGATTTGTAATTTCTGGAATTGCCTTTGTAGATACAACTTCTTGTTTTAATTCCTCTTTTTCTTCACATCCAGTAAAAATAAGAATAATAAATAATAAGATAAAAAATCGCACAAAAAATCCTTTCTTTTTATTTAAGTTAAATTTTAATAACTTAGCGATAAATTATAATCAAAGAAGGCTTAAAAATGAAAAAAAATGAGTTTAGAAAAATTTGTTTAAAAAACTTAAAAAAAAGCTCTAAAAATGCAAAGTTATTAAAAGATAAAAAAGTATTAATAAAATTAAAATTTATCTTAAAAACTTTAAATAAAAAAAGAATTTTACTCTACACTCCACTTAAAATTGAAGTAAATACAATGCCACTTATTCACTCTTTGCGAGGTAAGTATTTGGTATTTGTCCCTTTTATGCAAGGTGTTAGTTTTAAAATGGTAAAATTTCGGCTGCCTCTGAAAAAAGGTCACTTTAATATCTCTCAACCAAGTAATTCTAATTTTAAGTTGGCTAAAATCGATATTGCAATAGTCCCTATTATTGGGGTAGATGGGGAGTATAAACGAATTGGTTTTGGAAAAGGAATGTATGATAGATTCTTCTCTAGCTTAAAATATAAACCAATAATAATTTTTGTCCAAATTGAAAAATGTTTTACAAAAACAAAACTTAGTGATAATTATGATATTAGTTGCAACTATTTAATTACCCCCAAAGAGATTTTAAAAATAAAAGGAAAGAGAGTTGGTAGAGTTCATATTGGTAAGCATAACAGCCATTATTAGTGCCTATGCTGGATACTTCATACAAAAAAAAATAAATGATAAAAACATTGATTTTTATGTAGAACAAGCTAAAGCAAAAGCTAGAGCTATTGAAGATGAAGCTAAAATTAAACTTCAAGAAGCAACCATTAAATCAAAAGATGCTGAAATTAAAGTTAAAAAGTGGTACGAAGATGAACTTTTTAAACTTCAGCGAGATTATGAAGTTAAACTTGAACAACTTCAAAAAAGCGATGATTTAAGACAAAGGCGAGTAGAAGAAGAGATTAATAGTTTAACTATGGAGCGAAAAGAGGTAAAAAACGAAAAAAGGCGAATTGATAAGTTAATCAATGAAGCCAGAGGTATTAAGAGTGAATATGAGCATAAGTTAAATGACACTCTTCATATTTTAGAAAAATCATCAGGTTTAACTAGAGATGAATCAAAAACAATTATTTTAAAAAAAGTAGAAGAAGAATCGCGAGGTGAAATTGCTCATATTGTTAGAAAATATGAAAATGAAGCTAAACTTGAAGCAAAACGAAAAGCAAACTATATTTTAGCTCAAGCCACAACTCGCTTTGCAGGAGATTTTGCAGCAGAGCGACTTATAAATGTAATTCACTTAAGCGATGATGAGTTAAAAGGTAGAATTATCGGAAAAGAGGGGCGAAATATCAAATCACTTGAAATGCTTTTAGGAGTTGATATTATCATCGATGATACTCCAAATGCGATAATTTTAAGTAGTTTTAATCTCTATCGAAGAGCCGTTGCGACAAAAACAATCGAACTTTTAATTGAAGATGGACGAATTCAACCAGCTAAAATTGAAGAAATTTATGAAAAAGTTACAAAAGAGTTTGAAGATAGTTTAATTGAAGAGGGCGAAAATATCGTTTTAGATTTGGGTTTAAGTGGAATTCACATTGAGCTTATTAAATTAATAGGAAAACTTAAATATCGTGCAAGTTACGGACAAAATGCACTTGGACACTCATTGGAAGTTGCACATTTAGCTGGAATAATTGCAGCCGAAATGGATGGAGATGAAATTCTAGCAAAAAGAGCTGGACTTTTACACGATATTGGGAAATCTTTAACTCACGAATATTCAGGCAATCACGTCGATTTAGGTGCTGAAATTTGTAAACGATACAAAGAACATCCAGCCGTTATAAATGCAATTTATGCTCATCACGGACACGAAGAGGCTAAAAGCATTGAAGCAGCAGCAGTTTGCACAGCCGATACTCTTTCAGCCGCAAGACCTGGAGCTAGAAGAGAAGTGCTTGAGAGCTTTTTAAAGAGAGTTCAAGAGATTGAAGCGATAGCAGTTAATAAATATGGTGTAAAACAAGTTTATGCAATTAATGCGGGAAGAGAAATTAGAGTGATTGTAAATGCACATCTTATAAATGACGATGAGTCGGTACTTTTGGCTAAAGAGATTGCAAAAGAGATAGAGGAAAAAGTTCAATATCCAGGGGAGATAAAAGTGAGTGTAATCAGGGAACTTAGAGCGATAGATTATGCTAATTAAATAAATTCTCTAAATTTATCACTCGTAAAATTCCAAGCAATAGGGAGTATTTTAACAATACTTTCTTTTTCTATAAAAGAAGTCTCTTTTTTCGTTATGATAAAAGAGTTTGCATCGTTTAATGCACTCACCATTCCAGGGGAGTTTTTCTTAGAAACTACAAAATTTTCTCCATCAAAAAATCCTGAAATTGCCGTATTTTTTCCCGCTTTTATTTTTAAATCTTCGCTCATTTTTGCCAATATAAAATTGTGATGACACTCATTTTTGCCAAGTAATTTATAGATAATTGCTCGTCCAAAAAGTTCAAAATTAATCGCACTAGCAAATGGATTTCCCGCTAAATTTAAAATATAACTACTTTTTATTTTTCCAAAAAGCGTGGGTTTTCCAGGCTTTATATCGATTTTGTCAAAAAGTACTTCAAATCCAAAACTCTCAAATGCCTCTTTTGTAAAATCAGCTTCACCAACACTAATTCCACCACTTGTAACGATTAAATCACTATCAAGCGAATTTTGTATCATTTCATTAATAGAATTTAAGTTATCTTTTGCACTTCCAACAAAACTAACTTCACACCCAAGTTCTTTAATTCTTGCATAAAGTGAAGGAGTATTTGAGTTATAAATTTGATGAGGCTCAATCTTTTCAAAATGCAATTTCAACTCTTCCCCAGTTGCAAAAATGGCGACTTTTGGTTTTTTATAAACTCTAATATGGCTCACTCCTTGAGATGATAGTAGTGCAATTTTGGTCGAATTTATTATCTGCCCAACACTTAAAATAATTTTACCGTTCTTTACATCTTCGCCACTAAATCGCATATTTGCCAAATTTTTAATATTTTGTGGAAGTTTTATCATTTCAGCACTTTTTGTAGTATCCTCTTGAGGTACAATTGCTTCTGTACCTTGCGGAATTTTAGCACCTGTCATAATTTTGATAGTTTTGCCATTTTCAAGATTAAAATTCTTATCATCTCCTGCTAAAATCGTACCAATTACCTCAACCTCTTTACCACTATCAATAAGTTTTATCGCATATCCATCCATTGCTGAATTATCAAATCTTGGCAAATTAAAACTTGCATAAACACTCTCACTTGCAACTCTATTTATCGCATCTTCAATAGGAATAATTTCACTTTTTAAATTAAAAACACTATTTTTTATAATTTCTAATGCTTCATAAATACTAACCATTTGTTAATCCTTACACTCTATTTTTGGTTTATTTTAACATATTTTATTTGATAAAAAGGGATACTTTAGTAAACTTAAATTTTAAAATGGAGGTTGAATTTATGACAATGGTAACACTTGAGACGAATTATGGAAACATTACACTTAAACTTTATGAGGATAAAGCTCCAATTACGGTTGAAAATTTTTTAAAATATGTAGATGATGGTTTTTATAATGGAACGATTTTTCATAGAGTAATTCCAAACTTTATGATACAAGGTGGTGGAATGGATGTAAATATGCAAGAAAAAGAGAACAATCCACCAATTAAAAATGAGGCAAACAATGGCTTAAGTAATAAGCGAGGAACTATTGCAATGGCCAGAACTATGGTAGTTGATAGTGCTACAAGTCAATTTTTTATCAATACAAATAACAATACTTTTCTTGACCACGGTGGTAGAGATTTTGGATATGCAGTTTTTGGAGAAGTAGCTGAAGGAATGGATACCATAGATAAAATCTCATCTACAAAAACAGGCTTTTCTGGAATGCACCAAGATGTACCACTTGAGCCTATAATTATTCAAAAAGCTTATAAAAATAGTGAAAAAGAGTAATAAATTACTCTTTAGCTCCCTTTAATATAAGTAAACCCTCAAGCTCTTTAAAACTTTTAAATCTAGTCTGTTTTAGTGCCGTATTACCCCATCTATTCTTAACATTCAAATCAGCTCCACTATCGATTAAATATTTTGCAACTTCAAATTGATTATTCCAAATTGCACACATCAAAGCTGAAGAACCAGTGCTATCTATTGCATTTATGTCATAATTCTTTCCTAAAAGATACTTAATAGTTTCAACCTGACCGTGACAACTTGCAATATAAAGCGGTGTTCGTCCTTCAGTATCTCTAATATCGCCATTAGTTAAAGATTTAATTGTAGTTAAATCCCCCATCATAGCAGCTCGATAAAGTTGTGAATCATCGGCACTTAAATTCGTAGCTAAAAGTGTTGCAATTGCAAAAAGTGTTACTTTTTTCATAGTTTTATCCTTTTAATTTTCAAGATGAAAAATATTATTATATATTAGATTAATTTATAATTAATAGTGCTTCAACTCTCTAATTAGTGATTATGAAACAAATCCTGGAAACCAAACTGAAATTGTAGGTTCTATTCTATTCTCTACTTTTAATTTTTTATAATTTAAACTGTATAATGCCCTAAAATTATTTATCACAACTCTTCCAGCAATAAAGTTGTGTATCATCTTTTTTCCTTTTTTATTAGTTACTCACTCCAATCAAAAAACTTTAAGTTTGCTGTACTTAAAACTGCAACTCCCTCTTCTCTTCCAATAAAACCCAATTTTTCGGTAGTTGTAGCTTTTATGTTTACTTGATACTTTTCGATTTGTAACAATTTTGCAATCTCTTCTTTGATTTTTATTTTATAATTAAATAATTTTGGTTTTTGGGCAATAATACTAACATCTACATTGGTAATTTCATAACCTACACTGTGTACAAATGAAACAATTTTTTCAAGCAATATTTTTGAATTTATATCTTTATAAGCCCTATCTGTATCAGGAAAAAATTCTCCAATATCTCCACCACCAACTGCACCAAGAAGTGCATCAATTAAAGAGTGAATTAAAACATCACCATCAGAATGAGCCTTAAATCCGTAATTTACATCAATTTCTACTCCACCTAATTTCATCTTTGTATCACTGCTAAACTCGTGAACATCAAATCCATTTCCTACAAAAATATCTTTTGATGGAGCTTTTAAACATTTTATCTCTTTTAAATTTTCAAAAAATGTTACTTTTTGAGCCTCATTTGAACCTTTGACATATACAACTTTTCCACCAATTGCTTTAATTGCACTACTATCATCAGTGTATAAAATCTCGCTATTTAGAGCTTCTTTTAACTTTGAAGTGGTTGAGAGTTGTGGAGTTTGAATAAGTTTTATTTTATCTCTATCGATTGTATCTTCATTATATACGATGGTATCAGAAACGTTTAGATATGGAACAATACAATCGCCATCTTCTTTTGCATCAATTACTCTTAAAACCATATCTTTATCAATGCAACATCTTGCAACATCACTAACCATTACATATTTAGTATCTACCAATTTTATGGCATTTTGAAGAGATTCTTGCCTTGTTTTGCCACCTTTTACAAATGTATGATTTGCAAAATTTTGCATATATTTTAATTCTATCTCATTTGAAGTTATAATTATTTTTTCAAAATTATAAAATGATTTGAAACGATTTGTAACAAAAAGCCACAATGGAATCAAATCTATTCTAAGCCATTGTTTTTTAACTTTTTGCCCAAATCGATTAGAATCCCCTGCACTAAGCAAGATTAGAGTTAAATCGGACAAATTTAATCCTTTAATAAAAAATTTAAATGTTACAAAATTATACATTAAAAACTTTTTTTTTAAATTAAGTACTCCTTTTTTAAATTCTTAATTTTTGATATGATTACACTTAAAAATTTAATACAAAAAAGAGTGAAATATGCTACAAACGATGAATTTGACAATGAGATACGGCAAAAGAGTGTTATTTGAAAATGTTAATTTAAAACTTGATAGGGGCAAAAGATATGGTTTAATTGGTGCAAATGGTGCTGGAAAATCAACTTTTTTAAAAATCCTTTCAGGTGAAATTGAACAAAGTCTTGGTGACATTTCGATTGAAGGTGGGCTTAAAGTTGGAGTTTTAGGACAAAATCAATATGCTTTTGAAGATTTTAGCATTTTTGATGCAGTTTTATATGGAAATAAAAGACTTTATGATGCAATCAAAGAGAAAGAGAAGCTTTATGAAAGCCCAGAATTCACAGATGAGATAAATAACCGTTTAGCTGAACTTGAAGTTATTTGTGTGGAAGAAGACCCAACATATGAGTATAGTGTTAGAATTGAAAAAATTCTTCAAGATTTAAATTTTGCAACTTCTATGCAACAAGAAAAAATGGCAAATGTTACAAATGCCGATAAATTCAAAGTTTTATTAGCACAAGTGCTCTTTCCAAAACCTGATATTTTATTTTTAGATGAGCCTACAAATAATCTTGATATTGAGGCGATTGGTTGGCTAGAAGAACAACTTACAAGACACGATGGTACAATGGTTGTAATTTCGCACGATAGACACTTTTTAAATGCAGTTGTAACAAATATTTTAGATGTGGATTATCAAAAGATTAGGGTTTTTACGGGCAATTATGATGATTGGTACATCGCTTCAACTTTAATCGAAAAACAAACTCAAATGGATAGAGATAAAAAACTCAAAGAAAAAGAGGAACTTGAGAATTTTATTAGACGATTTTCAGCAAATGCTTCAAAAGCAAAACAAGCTACAAGCCGTCAAAAACAACTTGAAAAGTTGAATATTGATGAGCTTAAAACTTCAAGTCGAAGAGACCCAAGTATCGTTTTTAAGCCTTCTCGTGATATTGGAAATGAAGCACTTGAGATTGAGAATATTTCAAAAGCTTATGATAGAGTTTTATTCAAAAATTTAAGTATTCGATTTGAAAAAGGCGATAAAATTGCAATTATTGGACCAAATGGAGTTGGTAAAACTACACTTTGTAAAATTATTATGCAAGAGATAACACCAGATGCTGGAGTGGTAAAATGGGGACAAACTGTCAAAACTAGCTACTTTCCACAAAATACAACTGACTTAATTAAAGGTGAAGCGATTTTATTTGAGTGGTTAAAAGAGTTTGACCCAAAAAGAGATATTGATGAAATTAGAAGTTGTTTAGGAAGAATGCTATTTACGGGCGAAGAGCAGAAAAAAAGCATAAAAGATATTAGTGGTGGTGAAAAACATAGAATGATGTTATCTAAGATGATGCTTGAAAATGGAAATTTTTTAGTTTTAGATGAGCCGACAAACCACCTTGATTTAGAAGCAATTATAGCACTTGGAGAAGCACTTTATAATTTCAAAGGTAATGTAATTTGTGTTAGCCACGATAGGGAGTTAATCGATGCTTTTGCAAATAGAATAATAAAAATCGAAGCTGATGGAAAAGTGATTGATTTCAAAGGTAATTACGAAGAGTATAAAGAGGCTTATCATAAATAAAAATTCTTAAAGGCATTTTATGGATATTTTGCAATCTATAATACTTGGTGCAGTTGAGGGTTTAACGGAGTTTTTGCCAGTTTCTTCAACGGGACATTTAATTTTAACAAGTGAATTGATGGGAATAAAACAAGATAGTTTTCATAAAACTTTTGAAGTTATAATTCAATTGGGTTCGATTTTATCGGTTTTATTTGTATTTAAAAATAAAATTATTCCAACAAATAAAGAGGCTATTACTTTATGGAAAAAATTAATTGTTGCTTTTATTCCAACTGGAATTCTCGGTTTTTTGCTCTATAAACATATAAAAGAGTTATTTATGCCTGAAACTGTGGCTTTTATGCTTATTTTTGGTGGAATTGTTTTTATAATTTTAGAGTATTTTTATAAAGAGAGTAGCAAAGTGGAAACGACTGATGATATAAGTTACAAACAAGCCTTTTTAGTCGGGCTTTTTCAATCAATTTCAATGATACCAGGAACTAGTAGAAGTGGTGCAACTATCATTGGTGGATTATTGATGGGATTTAATCGAAAAGTAGCGACTGAATTTAGCTTTTTACTCGCTGTTCCTACGATGTTTATCGCAACTTTTTATGATATATATAAAAATTATAATGAGTTTAATTTTGATAATAGCTTGATTTTAATAGCTGGTTTTATTTCAGCTTTTACTTTTGCCTTTTTTGCAGTCAAAACTTTTTTAGCCTTTGTTTCAAGATTTAATTTTATTCCTTTTGGTATTTATAGAATACTTATTGGTGTAATATTTTTATACTATTTATATTAAAAAGTAAGGTCATTATATGAATAAAATAAAAGTATTTGTAATCGATGATTCGGCACTTGTAAGACAAACATTTATTAGAATGTTTGAAAATGATAATTTAATAAAAATTATAGATGTGGCTCCAAATCCTATTTTTGCAGAAAAAAAGATGGAAAAAAATTGGCCTGATGTGATAATTTTGGATATTGAAATGCCATTAATGGATGGACTTACATTTTTAAAACAAATTATGCAAACAAGACCAACCCCAACTGTAATTTGCTCAAGTGTTGTTCAAAAAAATTCTCAATCAGCAATAGAAGCCCTTGAAATTGGGGCTGTTGATATTATTACAAAACCTCAAATTGATATTAAAAGTTTTTTTGATGAGAGTAAAGAAAATATTGCACAAATTATAAAAAGTGCTTCTATTGCAAGAATTAATAAAATTAACACAAAAATAACTCCAAAAGAGAGCAAAATTTCCAATTTCATATCAAATATAGAAGATAAACTTACAAGTGATGTAATACTTGCAAAGAAAAAAACTCATCACCATTTGACCGATAAAATTATCGCTATTGGAGCTTCAACTGGTGGAGTTGTAGCACTTGAAGTTTTATTAAAAGATTTACCAAAAACAACCTATGGCACAGTTGTAGTTCAACATATGCCAAAAGGTTTTACTAACTCTTTTGCCCAAAGATTAAACAGTGTGTGTCAGATGGAAATAAGAGAGGCTAAAAATGGCGATAAAATCGAGCGCGGCTTAGTTTTAATTTGCCCTGGAGACCTTCATATGTTAGTTAAATATAAAAGCGATGGTTATTATGTTGAGATAAAAGATGGCCCACGAGTTAGCAGACATAAGCCTTCAGTTGATGTTTTATTTCGCTCCGTTGCAAATGAAGCTGGTTCAAATGCAATAGCAGTAATTCTCACAGGAATGGGAGATGATGGAGCTAAAGGAATAAAAGAGATAAAAGAGACAGGAGGTAAAACAATTGCTCAAGATGAAGCAACTTGTGTTGTATTTGGAATGCCAAAAGAGGCTATAAAACTAGGTGGAATTGATTTAATTTTACCACTTGAGAAAATTTTTGAGGTATTTTAATTACTGATGTTACGATAAGTTGAGTTTATAGTGTATGTCACATCCCCTGCTATAATATCACAAATATTAAACAGTAAATTATTACAAAGAATTATTAAAAAAATGGAGACTTACAGATGCTATTATATCATCCAACAGCTAAAACTACTTATGTGATTAGGAAGGAAATTCACGATAATCCTGAAAACTTGACACAAGTTGAGTTGGCGGAAAAGTTCAATGTGACGGTATCGACGGTTGTGAAATGGCAAAATCGCGAATGCTTTGAAGATGCTCCACATGGGGCGATTAACCCGAAAAAGTCGATAACAGATTTAGAAGAATATATTATATGTGAGATAAGAAAAACTCCAATTGAGTGTTTAGAAAGTTGGTTTAACGAAAAACCAGAGTTGTTTAAAGTTGATATTGAGACATTTAAAAATGCAGAAAGAGGGTTATATTTAAATGACTATAGAAAGGGATTTAATAGATGATAGAGAGAAAACTATGAACTTTATTAATAATTTAACAGTAAAAAATAAAATCTCTTTCATAGGGATTGGTGGATTTGTAGCTATTTTTGTTTTTGCATTTTTAAGTTTTGCAGCTTTTGAAAAATCACTTAACTACTTTGATAGTATAAAAGAAAATGAAGTTAAACTTTTAAAACTCTCAAATGAAGTTAAATATAACAGTTCACAAGTTCAACAATGGCTTAGTGATATTTCAGCAACAAGAGGTGCTGAAGGTTTTGATGATGGATTTGATGAAGCTAAAAATTTTGCATCTTTACTTGAACAAAATTTTAATGATTTAGAAAATTTAGCAAAAGAGACTAATTTTAAAGAGTTATTAGATGACACTAAAATTTTGAGAGAAAATTTTCAAAAATTTTATGAAGTTGGTCAAGAGATGGCAAAAAAGTATATAAATGATGGTCCAGAAGTTGGAAATGCCTTTATGTTAGTATTTGATGAAATTGCCAATAAAATGTATGAAAGTAGCGATGAACTTATGGAAATGGCAAACAATAACTATTCTGGTAAAATGGAAAATTTTGCTTTAATGATACAAGAGTATAAATTTAAAATTATTTTTACAGCTTTAGTTTTGGTGATTTTAATGATATTAACAATTTATTTTATAGTTAGAGATATTACAAACTCCCTATATCATAATTGCAATGTAATGAGTGAAATAAGTTCTAAAATCGCAAGTGCTTCAGCCCAAATATCTTCAGCCTCAAACTCTCTTGCTGAAACTTCAACAACACAAGCTGCCTCAATTGAAGAGATAAATGCAACAATTATTAATACAATATCCATAAATCAAGAAGATGAAAAGAAAGTAAAAGAGGCTAATCAACTCTCAAAAGAAACAAATTTAGTAGCAAAAGAAGGAAATGATAAAATTCAAGAGTTAATTCATTCTATGAATAAGACAATACAAGCTAGTCAACAGAGTGCAAAAATTGTAAAAACAATAGATGAGATAGCATTTCAAATCAATTTACTTGCACTAAATGCGGCCGTTGAAGCAGCTCGTGCTGGTGAACACGGACTAGGATTTGCTGTTGTAGCTGACGAGGTTAAAAATTTAGCAACTCGTTCAGCCAAAGCTTCACACGAAACTACTGATATTATTGAAAAAACAATTAATCAAATCAAAGAGGGAAGTAAAATTACCAAAGACACAAATGAAGTTTTTAAAAAAATATTAGATAAAGCTGAACAAACTTCAACTTTTATTGAGCAAATCGCTATTTCTACAAAAGAACAATTAGATAAAATGGAACAAATTGCTAAAGCAATAAATAGTGTCGATGAAGCAACACAACATAATGCTGCCGTATCCGAACAAACAGCTGCTTCAGCTAATCATCTACAAATACAATCTACAGAAATGTTAGAAAGTGTAGATGGTGTATCCAAAAAAATTGGAATTAAAAGTTAAAGTTAAAAACAAAATTTGTTAAAAAGCAAACAATTTACATATCATTAAATTAATAGGTTCTAAGAATTTATTATATGTAAAAGATGAAATTGTTAAAATGCTAGATTAATTAAAAAAAGGAGAAAAATGAAAAAAATTGTTGTAATGCTAACTTTAGCTGTTGGTTTAATGGCAGGTAATTCTATTGTTGTGCTTGAGACAAATCAGGGCAATATTGAGCTTAAATTAAATGAAGAGGTAGCTCCAAAAGCTTGTGAAAATTTTAAAGGACTTGTGAAAACAGGTTATTATAATGGACATATTTTTCATAGAGTTATAAAAAATTTTATGATTCAAGGCGGAGACCCAACAGGCACGGGAAGAGGTGGCGAGTCTATTTGGAATAAGCCATTTGAAGATGAATTTTCTCCAAAAGCTTTATTTGACAAAGCGGGAATTTTGGCAATGGCTAATGCAGGTAAAAATACGAATGGAAGTCAATTTTTTATTACTACAAAGCCAACTCCTTGGTTAAATGGACATCATACAATTTTTGGTGAAGTTGTGAGTGGTTATGATGTTGTGCAAAAAATAGAAAATACAAAAACGGCTCCTGGGGATAAACCTACTGAAGCGCAAAAAATTATAAAAGCTTACATAAAAGGTAATTAGTGTTAAAAATTGGTGAATTTAATAAATTAAAAATTGCAAGAGAGCTTAGTTTTGGGCTATTTTTAGAAGATAAAGATGAAGAGGTATTACTTCCTAA
>DZAZ01000067.1 GCA_022729755.1 Helicobacter cetorum
GTAGCGAAAATGAGATTGAACATCGCTTAAGTGCACCTTACACTCCAAAAACTAACGGAATGGTGGAACGAATGAATGGTAAAATTACGGAGAATGTGCTTGATAGGATAAAGTTCGAAAGTAAGGGCGAATTGAAGCAAAGTATAATGAATTATGTGGATAATTATAACCATCATATCAAACATTCAGGGATAAGTCGTAAAACCCCGATTGAGTGTTTAGAGAGCTGGTTTAACGAAAAACCAGAGTTGTTTAAAGTTGATATTGAGACATTTAAAAATGTGGAAAAAGGGTTATATTTAAATGACTATAGAAAGGGACTTGACACTCTTTTCCGCACCACTTTATGAAATCTTCGTTTAGCTACTTTTCTTTAAACATATTTGTCAAGGTTTCTTTAAGCTCTTTTTGTTCGATTTTACCTATTAACTTAAAAAGTTTATCAGTAGAACCACTAAGTTTTGTTATCTCATTTACCCTTACAAAATTTGGATTAACTTTAACTATTATACTGTATTTTGCAATTTCACACATCATTAAAATTACATCTTTAAGTGCAATCACTCTATTGGAACAAACATTAACTATTTCGCTTTTTACATCTGAATTTAAAAGTTTTTCATAAATATTACACACATATTCAATATCATTAAATTCACGAAACACTTCTATATTTCCAAGCTCTATTTCATTTTTTTTATCTTTAAAATGAGAAACAATTTTAGGTATTAAAAAGTGCTTTTCTTGAGCAATTCCAGTATAATTAAAAGGTCTTGCAATAATTATATTCAACTTATCAAAATATGTTTTTGCAATTTGTTCCATAGAATATTTACTAATTCCATAGTAATTAATGGGATTAGGACACATCTCTTCATCTAACAAATCACTACTTTGATTGCCATAAACTGTAGCACTACTTACTAATAATATCTTTTTTGGTTTATAATCCTTTATACTTAAAATAGCTTCAAGAATATTCTCTACACCAAATAAATTAACCATAAAAAACAGTTCTTTATTCAAATTATCAACAAATGAAATACCAGATAAATTAATAATAAAATCAGGTAAAACCCTTTCTATAACACTTTTGATACTATTTTTATCTCTTATATCACATTGAAATATTTTATCACTAATTGCACCACTAAAAACACTCCCATAAACATCATAATTTTGATTGTTCAAATATAAAGCTAAATGTTTTCCTGTAAAACTATTTATCCCTATAATTAATACTTTTTTCATTAAAAACTAAATCCAATTTGATTTCTTCGCAAATCTTCTTTCACCATCATTGAACACAACTCTTCAAGTGTTGTTTTTGGCTCCCACCCTAAAATATCTTTTGCCTTTTGCGGATTTCCTATCAATAAATCAACTTCGCACGGTCTATAAAATTTTGGATTTACTTTTACCAAAGTTTTACCCGTTAGTATATCTATTGCTACTTCGTTATCATCGCTACCTTTAAATTCAAGCTCTATATCAATAGATTTAAATGCCATCTTTATGAAATCTCGCACACTCTCGGTACGATTTGTAGCAAGTACATAAGTGTCAGGTTTTTCAGCTTGAAGCATTAAATACATTCCCTCTACATACTCCTTTGCAAAACCCCAATCTCTCTTTGCATCCATATTACCTAATTCCAAATAATCAAGTTTTTTTAATTTTATTTTCGCGACACTATCGCTTATTTTTCTTGTTACAAACTCTCTACCTCTTAGAGGCGATTCGTGATTGAAAAGAATACCGTTACATCCGAATATATCGTAAGATTCTCTATAATTTATAACCATCCAATGTGCATATAATTTTGCAATACCATATGGACTTCTTGGATAAAATTGAGTTTTTTCACTTTGAGGAATTTCTTGAACTTTTCCAAACATTTCTGAAGTAGATGCTTGATAAAACTTTATTTTTGGATTAATAATTCTAATCGCTTCTAATAAATGAACTACACCCAAACCAGTAATATGAGCCGTAGCAAGTGGTTGTTCAAATGAAACTCCAACAAAACTTTGAGCTGCCAAATTATAAATTTCATCTGGTTTTATATTTGCAACCATTCTTATAGTGTTCGCTTGGTCTGTTAAATCATATTCAACTAAATGCAAATTTGGATTATTTGCTATTTTTAACTCTTCAATTCTCCAAAAATTCACAGATGCACTTCTTCTATAAGCACCATAAACTTCATAACCTTTATTTAGTAATAGTTCCGTCAAATAAGCTCCATCTTGACCTGTTATTCCAGTAATAATCGCTTTTTTCATAAAAAATCCTAATTAAACTTTATAAAGTGAATATTTTTCTATTTTTTTATCTAAAATATTTCTATTCATTCCAAGAATTTTACTTGCCTCTTCTAAATCATAATTTGATGAATTTAGAACCTCTTCTATCAACTCTTTTTCTAAATTATTAATATTTCTCTTCTCTTCGCGACTTTCTAAAAATAAATCACTCTCTTTTATGCTATCTTCTTCACTTAAAATCACAGCCCTTTCAACTACTGAAATCAATTCCCTAATATTTCCTGGCCAAGAGTAATTTAAAAGCCTCTCTTTTGCCTCATCATCAAAATGTTTTTGATTAAAATTATATTTTTTAATAGTATTTTTTAAAACCCAATCAGCAATTTCTAAAATTTCCTCTTTTCGTTCCCTTAGTGGTGGGATATTTATAGGAATTGTATTTAATCTAAAAAATAAATCTTCTCTAAACTCTTTTTTAGATATTTTTTCGCTTAAATCTGCATTTGTAGCTGAAATAATTCTAACATCAACCTTTATTGCTTTAGTGTTTCCAAGTCTCACAACTTCTCTCTCTTGCAAAACTCTTAAAATTTTTACTTGAAGATTTAGAGGCATTTCTGCAATCTCATCTAAAAAAATTGTTCCACCATTTCCTGATTCAAATTTACCAATTTTAGACTCCCCTGCATCTGTAAAAGCTCCTTTTTCATATCCAAACAGTTCACTCTCAAGTAAATTTTCAGGAATTGCTGCCATATTAATGGCTACAAAAGGTTTATCTTTTCGATTTGAATTTTTATGTATAAAATTTGCAAACACTTCTTTACCAACACCACTCTCACCAAGTAACATTACTGTCGCATCTGTAACAGCCGATTTTTGTGCTAATTTTAAAGCTTTTTGCAATGATTTTGAATTCCCTATAAAATCAGTTGAGTCAAGTTTTTCTTGTGAAGTCATATTTTTTGCAACTTTTTGTACTTTTTGGCTTCTTTTTATCGCTTTTACTAAAGTATCAATTTCAAACGGTTTTGTTATAAAATCTTTAACTCCAAGCCTAATAGCTTCAATCGCACGAGTAAGTGTAGCATTGCCAGTAATTACGATTGCTTCAAACTTTCCATCAAGTTTTGTCAAAAATTCAATTCCATCCATTCCAGGCATTGTAATATCTGTTATAACAAGCTCAAAACTATCATCAATTCTTTTTAGTGCATCTTTTGCACTTTTAAAAGAGATAATTTCAAACTCACTATATTCAGAAAGTGCAATTTCTAAAGACTTTCTCATATTTATATCATCTTCGATAATTGCTATCTTCATAGTTATTTCCATTTATAAAAATTTTATCAATATTAACAAATTCACCTTTAAAAGAGGCTTGTTTTTGATTTGTAAAAAGAGTATTTTTTTGATATGATTTTAGTTAAATAAATTAAGGTAGGATTTAAATGGATAAAGCAAAATATATATGGATGGATGGAAAATTAGTTGAGTGGGATAAGGCTCAAACTCATATTTTAACTCATACACTTCACTACGGAAATGCGGTTTTTGAAGGCACAAGAGCTTATAAAACTGATAAAGGTTTAGCTATTTTTAGATTAAAAGAACACACAAAAAGACTTTTAAATTCAGCAAAAATCACAATGATAAAAGTTCCTTATAGTTTGCAAGAGCTTGAAAATGCTCAAATTGAACTACTAAAATCTAACGATTTTAAAGGTAATACTTATATTAGACCAATAATTTATTTAGGTTATGGAGTAATGGGAGTTTATCATGTGAATGCTCCTGTAAATGCAGCAATTGCGGCTTGGGAGTGGGGAAGTTATTTAGGAGATGATGGACTTGAGAATGGAATTAGAGTGAAAATTAGCTCATTTGCAAGAAATTCAATTAAATCTATGATGGGTAAAGCAAAAGTTTCAGCAAATTATTTAAACTCTCAAATGGCAAAATTTGAAGCAAAAGAGGCTGGATATGAAGAAGCACTTTTACTTGATGAAAATGGCTTTGTAGCTGAAGGAAGTGGCGAGTGCTTTTTTATAATTCGCGATGGTGTTTTGATTACTCCACCAAATGATAATTCACTTGAGTCAATTACTCAAAATACAGTTTTAAGATTAGCAAAAGATTTAGGAATTGAAATTCAAAGAAGAAACATAACTAGAGATGAAGTTTATATTTGCGATGAAGCCTTCTTTACAGGAACAGCAGCTGAAGTTACACCAATAAAAGAGGTTGATAAAAGAGTTATAGGCAATGGAAAAAGAGGTGAAGTTACAGAAAAACTTCAAAGTGCTTATTTTGATGTAGTTTATGGTAGAAATTCAAAATATTTAGATATGCTAACTTTTATCAATCAATAAAACAAAGGAGAATATTTGCCAGCAGATATGAATGATTATTTTAAGGGAAACCAAAATAGAAATAATAGAGGAAATAGCCCACAATTTCAGCCACCAGAATTCTTGCAAAATTTTGGCAAAAAAGCTTGGATTGTTTATGTATTAATAATTTTAATTGCGATTTTAGTAGTTGCAAAGCCTTATATGGTTATAAATTCTGGTGAAATGGGAATTAAAGTAACAGCAGGTAAATTTAATCCAACTCCACTTGAGCCTGGAATTCATTTTTATATTCCAGGAATTCAACAAGTAATAAAAGTTGATACAAAAGTTAGAGTGATTAATTATAAACGAATGGAAGATGTTGGCGGTATCGGTATAACCGAAGGTATCAAATCAAACGATGCTATTACAGTTCTTGATACAAGAGGACTTGGAGTTTCGATCGAATTAACAGTACAATATAAATTACTACCAAGTGGTGCTCCTCAAACAATCGCAACTTGGGGACTTAGTTGGGAAGAAAAAATTATAAATCCAGTTGTTAGAGATGTCGTAAGAAGTGTTGTAGGACAATTTACCGCTGAAGAGTTACCCGCAAAAAGAAATGAAATTGCAAATTTAATCGAAAGTGAAATGAAGTCAAAAGTTGATAAATTACACAATCAACCAGTTGAACTTGAGTCTGTTCAACTTAGAGAAATAGTTCTTCCTCAAAAAATTAAAGACCAAATTGAGCGAGTTCAAATAGCTAGACAAGAGGCAGAACGAACTAAATATGAGGTTGAAAGAGCTAAGCAAGAAGCCGAAAAAAGAGCAGCTCTAGCAACTGGAAGTGCTGAAGCTAGAAAAATTGAAGCTCAAGGTCAAGCCGATGCTATTATGATAGAAGCATCTTCTCAAGCAAAAGCAAATGATTTAATCTCAAAATCGCTTACAAGTGATTTATTAACTCTTAGACAAATCGAAGTTCAAGGCAAATTTAATGAAGCACTTAGTGTAAATAAAGATGCAAAAATTTTCTTAACACCAGGTGGTGCTATTCCAAATATTTGGGTAGATACAAAAGATAGAGAACAAACTACTTCAATCTCTCAAAAAGAACCAAATCAAGAGAATGCACAATAATTGGTAATTAAGTGTTTAAAAAGTAATATTTCTTACTTTTTTCATTTAAACTTTAGGATACAAAATGCTCTTCAACTCATATGAATTTATCTTTTTATTTTTGCCGATTATGTTTTTTGGGTATTTTTACCTCACTTCCAAAAGATTGATAATTGGCTCCAAAGTTTGGCTTGTTGGTGGAAGTTTATTCTTTTATAGTTGGTGGAATATCGCCTATTTACCGTTAATTTTACTAAGTATGTTCATCAATTTTGCCATTGGTTCAAGCTTAAAGTTAAGTTATACTACTAAAATAAATCGTAAAACTATTCTCATATTTGGGCTTATTTTTAATGTCGGGCTTTTAGGTTATTTTAAATATACAGATTTTTTCTTGCAAAATTTTAACTCCATTTTTGATGCAAATATCCAACTTCAAAACATTATGTTGCCACTTGCGATAAGCTTCTTCACATTCCAACAAATCGCATATTTAGTCGATAGTTATCGAGGCGAAACCAAAGAGTATGACCTCTTAAATTATATGCTTTTTGTCACATTTTTTCCACAACTTATCGCAGGTCCAATAGTTCATCACAAAGAAATGATGCCTCAATTTGCGAATAAATGGAACTTAGTCAAAAATTATCGCAACATCGCTTTAGGGCTTTTCATCTTTTCAATCGGACTTTTCAAAAAAGTTGTAATCGCGGATACTTTTTCAGTTTGGGCAAACAATGGATTTGATAATGCTACGATTTTAACACTTTTTGAAGCTTGGGCAACTTCGCTAAGTTACACATTTCAACTCTATTTTGATTTTAGTGGTTACACTGATATGGCGATAGGAATTTCACTTATGTTTAATATTCGCCTTCCGATAAACTTTAATTCTCCTTATAAAGCTCTGAATATTCAAGATTTTTGGAGAAGATGGCATATGACTTTGAGCCGATTTTTGCGAGATTATATCTATATTCCTCTTGGTGGAAATCGAGTAGGCAAATATCGAAACTATTTAAATCTTTTTAGTGTTTTTCTAATCGGCGGAATTTGGCACGGAGCTAGTTGGATGTTTGTTATTTGGGGTGCAATGCACGGAGTTGCGATTGTCATTCATCGAATTTGGGGAGAATTAGGTTTCAAGATGAATAAATTTTTAGCTTGGTTTATAACTTTTAACTTTATTAATATTTCGTGGGTGTTTTTTAGGGCGAAAGAAGTTGAAGAAACCGTTGCGATATTAAAAGCTATGTTTGGAATGAAAAGTATAACTTTGCATTTATATTTGGAAGATAGACTATCATTTTTAAAAGAGTATGGAATAAAATTTGAAGCTTGGTATATCATAGAAAAATCAAAATTTTTTATGTTAACTTTACTAATAGCATTTATTTTTACTTTTTCTAAAAATTCAATTGAATTGTCAAGAAATTTTAAGCCAAATTTTATATATAAAGTTTTTGTTTTATCTATTTTTTTCTATAGTTTGATGAATTTAACTCAATTTTCGGATTTTCTATACTTTAATTTTTAAGGTTTATTTATGATTTATAAAAAATGGTTTTTTTCAATTATTAAATTAATATTAATATTTTATATTACTTTATTCATTGTAATAAATTTAATAATTGACCCATATAGAGAGTATGATTTATTTAAATTTGAATTTAATAAAATTAAAATTTCATCATCTTATGAAACATTTCCCTTTAAATTATTTGAAAAATTAAAGAGTGATAACTATACATTGGTTTTTGGTACTTCTCGTTCACAATTAATTAGTAAAGATTTAGCTCAAGCAAATATATTAAACTTTGCATCACTATATGCAAATCCAATAGATGTATTTAATTTGATCAGACAATTTGATAAAAACCAAATAAGTAACATAAAAGAGATTTGGTATTTAATAGATACTCATACATTTAATGCTAAAAACTCTATTTATGAAACTTTAAATTTAAATTCAAAAAAGGATTTTTTTATCCAAACAGTGTCAAATTTAAATATGGATAAGTTAAACAATGCCTATTCTACAATTACAAGCAATTTAAAAAAAAATTACATATATTATGTTAGTGAATATGGGGAAACTATTAGAGTAGAAGATAAATATTTTAATGGAATTATAGATGAAAATCAAAAAATAAGAGTACCAATTACTACACATAAAGCTATGAAACATTTATCAAAAATCGATAAATTTTGTAAAGAAAACAATATAAAAATTACTTATTTTACAACAATTTATAATTTGCCTTATTTAAAGAGATGTAATTTAGACTTATATAAAGCACAATTTCAAGAATTTTTATCTGTAATAGATGGTTTTTATGATTTTCATTATGTAGAAAATATTTCAATAAATATGAATTTATTTAGTAACCTAGATCATCCAAATGCAGAAGGAACAAGATATTTAATAAATTTAGTTCAAAATTCTAATGATAAATATTTCATCACAAAAGACAATATCAATTTACATTTTAAAAATATCAAATTCCAAATACAAAACTATGATTTATCAAATACAGAATAATACGAGCAAGAAAAATTTTACTTATTTTTTTTGACAATATAACTTTAAACAAATTAAAGTAGGAGATGTGACGTAAAATCACGATTTTATTTAACTTTTCATAAGTATCTTTAATATAAAATTTAACTTCAAATTTATTTTTAATCTCAATTTTAGGCTAAAAAATGCTCTTCAACTCATATGAATTTATCTTTTTATTTTTGCCGATTATGTTTTTTGGGTATTTTTACCTCACTTCCAAAAGATTGATAATTGGCTCCAAAGTTTGGCTTGTTGGTGGAAGTTTATTCTTTTATAGTTGGTGGAATATCGCCTATTTACCGTTAATTTTACTAAGTATGTTCATCAATTTTGCCATTGGTTCAAGCTTAAAGTTAAGTTATACTACTAAAATAAATCGTAAAACTATTCTCATATTTGGGCTTATTTTTAATGTCGGGCTTTTAGGTTATTTTAAATATACAGATTTTTTCTTGCAAAATTTTAACTCCATTTTTGATGCAAATATCCAACTTCAAAACATTATGTTGCCACTTGCGATAAGCTTCTTCACATTCCAACAAATCGCATATTTAGTCGATAGTTATCGAGGCGAAACCAAAGAGTATGACCTCTTAAATTATATGCTTTTTGTCACATTTTTTCCACAACTTATCGCAGGTCCAATAGTTCATCACAAAGAAATGATGCCTCAATTTGCGAATAAATGGAACTTAGTCAAAAATTATCGCAACATCGCTTTAGGGCTTTTCATCTTTTCAATCGGACTTTTCAAAAAAGTTGTAATCGCGGATACTTTTTCAGTTTGGGCAAACAATGGATTTGATAATGCTACGATTTTAACACTTTTTGAAGCTTGGGCAACTTCGCTAAGTTACACATTTCAACTCTATTTTGATTTTAGTGGTTACACTGATATGGCGATAGGAATTTCACTTATGTTTAATATTCGCCTTCCGATAAACTTTAATTCTCCTTATAAAGCTCTGAATATTCAAGATTTTTGGAGAAGATGGCATATGACTTTGAGCCGATTTTTGCGAGATTATATCTATATTCCTCTTGGTGGAAATCGAGTAGGCAAATATCGAAACTATTTAAATCTTTTTAGTGTTTTTCTAATCGGCGGAATTTGGCACGGAGCTAGTTGGATGTTTGTTATTTGGGGTGCAATGCACGGAGTTGCGATTGTCATTCATCGAATTTGGGGAGAATTAGGTTTCAAGATGAATAAATTTTTAGCTTGGTTTATAACTTTTAACTTTATTAATATTTCGTGGGTGTTTTTTAGGGCAAAAGATTGGGATGATGCGATGAAAGTGCTTAGTGGGATGGTCGGTGTGAGTGGAATTGAATTACCTGGATTTTTAGAATACAAGTTAGCATTTCTAAAAACTTATGGTGTGGGATTTGGAAAATTTGTTTCAAATATAGGTGGAAGTATGTATGTACCACTGTGGTTAATATTTGGTTTTTTTATTATTTTATTTTTTAAAAATTCTATTAATAACTCAATCACATTTAAACCATCACTTAAATATAGTTTAATATTTACTATCTTTTTTACATTGTCTTTATTGTCATTAAACAGAGCAAGTGAATTTTTATATTTTAATTTTTAAGGTTTAAAATGTTTTATAATTGGATTAAAAAGACAATATATATGACTATATTGTTCTTTATTATTACTGTTTCATTTATTATGCTTATAGACCCTTATGGTCTTTTAAGTTTAGATGGAAAGTTTACAAAATTTACTTGTTACTGCCCTGACACTCCAAAAACAATAAATGATAGAATTAATATCGAAAAAGATTATTATGTTTTAGGCTCTTCAAGAATGATGCGGGTGGACCCTATGGTTGTATCAAAAATATTAAATAAAAGTGTTGCTAATATTCATATAAATGGACCTACTCTATTTGAACATTCTATTCTTTTGGAAAAAATTAAAAATAAAAATAAGAATTTTATTATGGGATTTGATGTATTTACACTAAATAAAAATTTAGAAGATTCAAATTTTAAAAGAATAAAACTATATGAAGAAGAATTAAAAAAAAATAATACCTTTATATTTGAACCATTTATTTCAATTGACTATCTTAGTGATTCTTTTGAACACATAAATTACAAATTAAATAATAAAAAAATAACTTATTGGTTAGAGCTTGAGGATAACAAAAAATTTCCTTTTGATGCTGAAAGCATTGAAAATAGAATTAGTGGAAAAATTGCTGAAGGATTTTATGTAAATTATAAAGCATATAATGATGATTTTGTTAAAAAAATAGCCATGAATACTAATGAAAATGATATATTCGTACTCTTTCCAAAATAT
>DZAZ01000068.1 GCA_022729755.1 Helicobacter cetorum
TTTAAATTATTACTTTTTGCAATTCCACCTCGTTTAACACACTCAATTTTACTAATTAATGCATCATTTAATTGATTGCAAATTTCTTTTAATTCAGTTAGTGAATTTTTATTCATATCGCTAAGTAATTTATCAATGATTTCACAAGAATTTCTAGGAATTTCTTCATTTACTCTATCGCTTAAAACTGAAGTAGTTACAGCATTTTTAAATAAAATAAAATTAATTTTTATTACCATAGTTACTAATTTTTTATCAATTTTTGTAGCTAAAATAGCTGTCTGTTTTGCTTCAGAATTAAATTCGCTTATAGTATCTTTAAATTCACTTACCACTTCTCCCGAACTTGTCGCAATTGTGTTTATCTCCTGTGCATTTTCTCTAATTGAATTTGTCTCTTGTTGAAGTGTGGCGATACTTATCTCAATTTCGCTTGTAGCTTTTTGAGTTCGTTCAGCTAATTTTCTAACTTCATCGGCCACAACCGCAAATCCCCTTCCGTGTTCACCAGCACGAGCAGCTTCAATTGCCGCATTAAGGGCTAATAAGTTTGTTTGGTCAGCTATATCTTTGATTAAATTTACAATTGAGCTAATTTCACTTGAACGCTCACTCAAAATATTGATAGCACTACTTGTATTTGAAATTAAGTTTATTAAATTTTCAAGTTTAGATGAAATTTGAGTTACGATTTTTAAACTCTCATTTGATTTTTGGGCAGTATGATTTGAATTATTTGAAATTTCTTTGATATTTTGACTTCCAATACTTATATCATTTTGTAAAACGGCTAAACCTTTTTCAACTCCAACTCCCATTTCTTGAAATTTTTTTGATAAAATCCCAATTTTATTTAGTTTTGAGCTATCTTGAATTGCTAAAACTGCTTTTGAAATTGGAATAGATGCCTCTTTAAAATCTCCGTGAAAACCTTCATAAAAAATATTTCGATAAGTAACTCCTTTTTCAGCCGAAGAGTTAATCGAAGTTTTAACTTCTCTCATAAAAGCTTCAATTTGGTCAAGTAAATTATTTATTCCATTTGCTGCATTTATAAGTGGGTCATCACTTTTAATATTTACTATTCTTAAATCCAAATAACCATCAGATGCTTTTTGAGTAACATCTAAGATTTGATTTAAACAACTGTTTGAAGTATCTTTTTTACTATTTGGCAAAAAAATAGCAATTAAAACCACGACTATCATCAAAATAGCTAAAATATAATTTGCATATATCAACCCATAAATTGCAACACCTATAACACTTAATATTAAAAAAAGTGTTTTATTGTCTTTGTAAAGAGATGATATATTCATCATAACTCAAGCCTTTTTTTTGTAAAAAATCGTTTAAAATCTTTTCAGATTCGCCAACTCCACCTCTTTTTTCAGCTTCAAGTAAAAGTTTATAAACTCCATCAATTTCACTAATTGCTTTTGGATTAGGCTTTCTTCTAACTGAATAATAACCCCTAATAGTTCCATCTTTTTCAAGCGAAGGAGTAACATTTGTAAAAACCCAATAATATGCCCCAGATTTTGTTAAATTCTTTACAAATGCAAAAATTTCTTGTTTGTTTTGTATTCTATCCCAAAGCAATTTAAATACAATCTTTGGCATATCAGGATGTCTTAAAATATTGTGAGGCGAACCTAAAAGTTCAACTTCACTATAACCTGACATTTCTGTAAAAATTTTATTTCCATAAGTAATTCTACCTTTTAAATCCGTCTTTGATACGATAAAATCGTTCTCTTTTAAACTTTTTTCTTCATTTTTTGCAGTTGGTCTAGTCATTTTTCCACCTAATATTAAAAAAATTAATAGTATTTTAGAGTTATTTTATCTATTTTCAACTATATTTCATTTAAAATTTTAGTAAATTCTTAAAAGAATAGTCAATAGTAATATGCTATTTTTTTATGCTAAAATTATTTTAAAAATTTTTTAGGAGTGAATTTTGAAAGAATTGATGGTTGAATTTTTTACAAATTATGCAAAATATATTGTATTTTTACACATATTAGGTGCAATTATTTGGGTTGGTGGAATGGTTGTAGTGAGGTTTAGTGTGCATTATGCTATGCAAAATATAAATGAGCCAAAAGTTAAATTATTAGTAACACTTGAAATTTTAAAGCGATTTTTTAATATCGTTATTCCGTTTATCGTTTTAATAATTATAACTGCCGTTTTAATGGCAATTGGTATGGGTTTTAAAGGTACACCTTTATATATGAGTGTGCATATAAAAGAAGCAATTTGGACAATTATGACTTTAAATTTTATATTTATTTATATTAAGCGAAATAGAGCTGAAAAAGCTTTTATTAGTGGTGATTTAGCTAAAAGCAAAGAAGAACTTAGCTTACTTCCAAAATATTTAATTCCAATCAATATAATTCTTGGACTTTTTGCACTCTATCTTGGCATCACTCTTAGAGGTTTTTAATGATAAGGTTATGTTCAAGCTCAAAAACAAGAGCCAAAATTTTAAAAGAAGCAGAAATTGAATTTACTCAATCTGATATTGAATTTGATGAAGAGAGTATAAATTCAATCAATCCACGAGAATTTGTCTATTTAGTCACTTATGGAAAATTTGAAGATGCTTTGTGTAGATACGGTTTTGAGTTGCCTATTTTAGTGGCTGATACAATTGTTTGTGTAGATGATAAAATACTTAGAAAAGCTAAAAATAAAGAGGATGCAAAGGAACTTTTGAAACTTCAAAGTGGTGCGAAAGTTTCGATAATAACTTGTATGATTTATAAAAGTAAAACAAAAGAGATGATTGATACAAGTACAACTGAATATATTTTTGATGAGTTTAGTAAAAATGATTTAAATGAGTATTTAAACTCTAACGAATGGCAAGGCAAAGCTGGGGCAATTATGGTTGAGGGATTTGCAAAAAAGTACATTAAAGAAGTAAATGGATATGAAAGCACAGCCATGGGACTTTGTGTTGAAAAATTAAAAGAGTTAGTTAACTAAAAAATAATGTATAAAAACGAACTTAAAGCACTAGAGAAAGCAAATAGATTACGAAAAAGAAAAGTATATAATAGCGATATTTTGGACTTTGCTTCAAATGATTATTTGGGTTTTAGTGAAGATAAAAAACTTACTAAAAATGCTTTTAAAAAATTATTAACTCAAAATTATTACTCACCAAAAGCTTCAGTTTTAGTAAATGGTTATAGTCAGCTTCACAAAGAGTTTGAAGAGAATTTAGCAAAAGTCAATGGATTTGAGAGTGCTATAAGTGTTGGAAGTGGATTTTTGGCAAATATTGCAATGATTGAAGCACTAATGCGAAAAGGTGATGTTTTGCTGATGGATAGTGAATATCACGCAAGTGGGATTTTAGCTACAAAACTTACAAATGCAAAAGTAATTTATTTTAATCATAATGATGAAATTCATTTAAAAAAATTATTAAGCGAAATAAAAGCAAACAGAATTTTTATCGCAATTGAGGGAATTTACTCAATGGGTGGAGATTTAGCAAAAAAAGAAATTTTTGATTTAGCAAATGAATTTAATGCGATTTTAATAGTTGATGAAGCTCATAGTAGCGGAGTTATTGGGGATAAACTTTTGGGAATATTTGATTATTTTAACATCAAACCTCAAAGTAATCATATAAAAATGGGAACTTTAGGTAAAGCTTATGGAAGTTATGGAGCTTATATTTTGGCTAATGATGAAGTTATTACATTTTTGCAAAACCGTGCAAAACCGATAATTTACTCGACTGCACTTTCACTTTTTGATGTAGCTCTAGCGAATGAGGCATTAAATAAAATTTTAACTCAAAGTGAAAAACTAAAAAGTAAAATTCAAAAAAGACAAAATTTAGCGAAAAAAATTTTAAATATAAAAATTGATGGTTTGATTTTAAAAATAGAAATTGGAGATAATCAAGAAGTAATAAAACTTCAATCAAAACTCTTAAAAGAGGGCTTTTTAGTTGGTGCAATCCGTCCTCCAACAGTTAATCGTGCTATTTTAAGAGTAATTTTAAGAGTTTCAAACTCGCTTAAAAATACTAAATCTTTACTCTCTATATTGGAATGAAATTTGCTATAATAGTTTTTAAAAGTAGTGGGAATTAATAAAAAAAGGAGTTTGAAAAAAATGCAAGTTGAAATTAAAAAAGTCGGTCAAAAAGTTTTAATTAGCCATAAAGGGATATTTTTTGAATTTTCAGAAGATAAATATGATTATATAAAGTATTTAGTGCCAATTTTAAAAATGTTGAGGGAATTGAATTCAAAATATTCTACAATTGAATTTAGAGATAAAGAGGTGGCTCATATAAGTGATAAAGAGTTGTTTGATACAATTGTGAATACTCCACAAAAGCTTGATAAATTGATGGAAAATATAAATTATTATGAGAGAAAACTGGATAAAGATTATAAAGATGTTGATGAGTTGCATTTAAGTGAATTTGAAAAGCGAGTTTATAAAAATAATTTAGAGTTAATGAGAAATTATCAATTACAAAGAAAAATTAATAAAACAGTTTATCATTTGGCGATTTATGAAGCTAGAGATTTGATTTTAAGAAAAGAGGTTACCAAAATTATAACCGATGCAACGAGCGAATTTATGCATATTTTAAATAGTTTAAAAAATGATATAAGAGCCGTTAGAACAAGTCTTTCTATCGAAATTTATATGTTTGAGAAAAATGAGAAGAAATATTTACTTTTAAATAATCCTAGTTATCTTTAATTTAAAGTAAGGTTTTTTATGAAAATAAATATCAATTTATTAAATGCAAATTATGATATAACGATTGATAACTTGCCGAATTTGGAGTTTGATACAAAAGTTTTAATAGTTACAAATCCAAAAGTCGCAGGTTTTCACTTGAAATATTTATTGCCAAAACTTAGTGCAAAAGAGATTTATATTGTAACTTTACCTGATGGTGAAAATTATAAAACTATGCAAAATTTAGAGTTTTTAATTGAACGCTGCTTTGATTATAGACTTGATAGAAAATCAATTTTAATTGCTTTTGGTGGCGGAGTTATTGGCGATATGAGTGGATTTGCTTCTAGCATTTATCAAAGAGGAATTGATTTTATTCAAATTCCTACAACTTTACTTTCACAAGTTGATGCAAGTGTCGGCGGTAAAACGGGAGTAAATAATAAATATGGCAAAAATTTAATCGGTACATTTCACCAACCTCGTGCAGTTTATATCGATACATATTTTCTTAGAACTTTGCCACTACGAGAGTTTATGGCTGGAGTTTCTGAAATTATAAAAATGGCTGTAATGTTTGATATGAAATTTTTTGAGTGGCTTGAGAGTGCAGATTTGAGTAACGATGAAAATTTAAAAATTGCAATCAAAAAATCAATTGAGTTAAAAGCTGAAGTTGTGAGCCTTGATGAAAAAGAGAGTAGTATTAGGGCAAGTTTGAATTATGGTCACACTTTTGCACATATTATAGAAAATTTTACAAATTATTCAACTTATCTTCACGGTGAAGCTGTTGCAATTGGTATGATTATGGCAAATGAGTTGGCTTATTTGCTTGGGCTTTTAAGTGAAAGTGAAAAAAGTAGGATTTTTAATTTAATACAAAAATATAATTTACCAACTACATTTAAAATTGAAAATGTGAATAAATTTTATGAAGCTTTTTATTTGGATAAAAAAAGTTTTAATTCAAAAATAAAATTTATTTTGCCAGAGTCAATTGGTGGATTTGTAATGCGAGATGATATTGAAGAGAGTAAAATTAAAGAAATGTTGGGGAAATTTTGCTAAATGTTTAAACTTGGATTTATATTTATTTTAATATTAAATTTATATGCTGACATAAATGAAAGTGATTCAAATATTACTAATTTAAATCAAGAAATCATAGAGCGACATAATTTTTTATTAGAGAATTTAAAAGCCATAGATTTTAAATTAGAAAAAAATAGTTTATGGTTGCGAGAATATAATAACCATAATCTTTATATTTTGCTTGATTTTTCGCTAAAAGAGACAGAAGAAAAGATAGATAATTTATCTAAAAAAAGACAAACAAAAACTACTCAAAGTGAGTTAGAACAATTAAAAAAAGAGAGAGAGATTCTTTTAACTAAGTTAGAGCTATTAAAAGATTTTAGAGAACCTCCTTTTAGTGATTTTACTAAGCCAATAAGATTAAGTGAACTTCCTGAAGTAACAAATCCAATTGTCGTAATTTCGGCACTTTCTTATATTAAATCAATTCGTCATAAAAAAGCTGAATATAGTGAAAATTATAAAGAGTTTAGCGCTTTTGTAGAAAAACTAAAATATAAAAGAGATGTTTATGAGGAGTTGATAAAAGTTTCAAGTGAAAATAAGATTAAAGATTATCAAAAAGAGGTAGAGAATTTAAATAAGCAAATAACCGATTTTAGCTTTGTTTTAAAATTATTTTATACAACTATAAATTTAAATAATAAAAAGATTGATGAAGTTATAAAAACACTCACTGAAGAGATTAAAAATCAAGGAAAACAAGCACTTTATATCTCTATTGCAGTTGGAATTATCTTTATTATTTCATTGATTATAAAATTAATCTTAAAAAAATATATTGTAGATAATGATAGATATTATAAAGCAAACAAAATTATTAATTTTACAAATTTTATTATTATCGTCTTTATACTTTTATTTGCATATTTAGAAAATGTTTCATATTTAGTTACAGTTTTGGGATTTGCTTCAGCTGGAATTGCAATTGCAATGAAAGATATGTTTATGAGTATTTTAGGTTGGTTTGTGATTGTAATGGGTGGAAGTATTCAAGTTGGCGATAGAATAAAAGTTAAAAAAGATGGGCAAGAGTTTCTAGGCGATGTGCTTGATATTTCGCCACTTAGAATAACTTTACACGAAGATGTAACACTTGTAACTTATATGGTAAATAGACGAGCTGGTAGAGTTATTTTTGTGCCAAATAATTTTATTTTTAGTTCATTAATTTCAAACTACTCACACTCTGGACTTAAAACTGTGTGGGATGGAATTGATATCACGATTACATTTAATTCAAATCATAAAAAAGCTCAACACATAATGAGGGAAATCAGTAAAAAATACTCTAAAGGATACACCGATATTACGAGAAAACAGTTGAATAAATTGCGAGATAAATATAGTCTTAAAAATACAAATGTAGAGCCTAGAGTTTTTACTTTTATTGAACAAAATGGTATAAGAGTTAGTGTTTGGTATTTGACAAACTCTTATGCAACATTGATACTTAGAAGTACGATATCAGCAGATATCATCGATGCTTTTAATCTTGAAAAAGATATAATTATAGCTTATCCAACACAAACTATAAATGTGGGAGCGCAAGGTATGCAAAATTCAACTATGCCACCTGAAAATCCGCCAACAAACCTATTTTAGTTATTAAGAATATCTATAACTTACATATAAACTAGTAAATAGTAACAACATTGAGCCAGTATAAAACATAGCACTAATCATTTCAAACATTACTCTTCCTTGATGTATTTGATTTATTATAATAAATGTGATTTAAGCAATTTTCGTTCCAAAATTTAAATGCTCTAGTTTTCACTGAATTGAGTGTAATCTATGATATAATTCAAATTAAAAAAGGGTTGATTTATGTTGACAAAAAGAGTTGGTGAATTAAGCGAATCTTTGACAATAGCGATAAGTTCGTTAGCTAGAGAGTTAAAAGCTTCTGGTAAAGATGTATTAAGTTTTAGTGCTGGTGAGCCTGATTTTGATACACCTCAAATTATAAAAGATGAAGCAATAAAAGCTATAAATCAAGGTTTTACAAAATATACTGCAATTGAGGGAATCCCTGAACTTTTAGATGCAATTAAAGATAAACTTCAAAGAGAGAATAATTTAACTTATAAAAGAGGTGATATTATTACAAATGTTGGTGCAAAACACTCTTTATTTAATCTTTTTCAAGCTTTAGTACAAGATGGTGATGAAGTTATTATTCCAACACCTTATTGGGTGACATACCCAGAACTTACGAAATATTGCGGTGGAAAAGTGGTAGAAATAGAAACCACGCCAGAGAGTAATTATAAAATTACACCAACTCAATTAAAAAATGCAATTACAAATAAAACTAAACTTTTAATTATCACAAGCCCATCAAATCCAACAGGTGCAGTTTACTCAAAAGAGGAATTAAGTGCAATAGCTGAAGTTTTAAAAGGTACGAATGTTTTTGTGGCAAGTGATGAAATGTATGAAAAACTAATTTATGACAATTTAAAATTTACTTCAAGTGCTTCAATAAATGAAGATATGTTTAATAGAACTATCACAATTAACGGACTTAGTAAATCGGTAGCAATGACGGGTTGGAGATTTGGATATATGGCAAGTCCTAACAAAGAGTTGACTTCAGCAGTAAAAGCACTTCAATCTCAATCAACTTCAAACATAAATTCAATCACTCAAAAAGCCGCAATTGTGGCATTAAATGGAAGTGCTGATGGTGATATTGAAAAGATGAGAATTGAGTTTGAAAGAAGAAGAGATATTGCGGTTGAACTTTTAAATAAAATTGATGGAATTTCAGTTATGAAGCCAGATGGTGCATTTTATCTATTTGTAAATATAACAGCACTTCCTAAATATGCAAACGACTCGATGTTATTTTGCAAAGAAATATTGGAAGAAAAAGGAGTTGCATTAGTTCCTGGAAGTGGCTTTGGAATGGATGGACATTTCAGATTTTCATTTGCAACTGATGAGCTTAGTATCAGAGAAGGAATAAAAAGAATAAAAGAGTTTGTAGAGAAATGAATTTAAATTTTTTGGCAATTATTCCAGCAAGAGCTGGGAGTAAAAGATTGCCAAATAAAAATATTTTAAATTTAAAGAATAAGCCTTTAATCGCTTATAGTATTGAAGCTGGTATTAATTCAAAATATATCAATGAGGTTATAGTTAGTACTGATAGCGAAGAGATTGCCAAAATTTCGGGAGAATATGGGGCAAAAACCCCTTTTTTAAGACCTGAACATTTGGCAAGTGATACTGCTTCAAGTTTAGATGTGGTTAGACATACAATTTTATTTTATAGAGATAACTTAAATTTAACTTTTGATTATTTAGTGTTACTTCAGGCAACTTCTCCACTTAGAACTTCAAGTGATATTGATAGTGCAATTGAGTATTTAATCCAAAAACAAGCTGATTGTGTGATAAGTGTTTGCGAAGCTGAACATTCGCCACTTTGGATGAATACATTAGATAGTGATTTATCGATGGATAATTTTATAGATAAAGAGTTAGAAAATAAAAGAAGTCAAGATTTAAAGAAGTATTACCGAATAAATGGGGCGATTTATATTGTAAAGGTTGATAGATTTTTAACTGAAAATTCACTATTTTTAAAAACTAACTCTTTTGCTTTTATAATGGATAGAAAAAAATCGATTGATATTGATGAGGAGTTAGATTTTAAATTAGCTGAAATAATTCTTTAAAACCTTGCAACTCTTTTTTTATAGATTAAATATGATAAAAATAACCAAAGTAGCGGAATTATTAATATAGCTAGAAAAGGGATTTTAGTAGCACCATTGTATATTAAAACATAATAAATCACAGTTGCAATTATTACATAAAAATATGAGTTGTTTTTGTCATATCTAGGATTTAAAACTCCAAAAGCTAAAATTAAATAAATTGAAAGTAGTGGAAAAAGCGAAATTAAAATATAAAGTGATAAATTTCTTGCTCGTTTTTTATCATCTATTGATGATAGCCAATATTCAAGTATATTTAAATGTTCAATTGCATCAAGTTGAGATGTATCATTTATTGACATTTTTTCAAAATTTATTTGATTTATAATTTCACTTTCTATAAAAAAACCAATTCCATCAAATAGTGAAAAACTAAATTGTCCGTCTATATTTTCAATTTTAGCTTCTTTTGTTAAGATAAAGTTTTCATTTTCATTTGAATTATTTATAAATTTACCTTTATTTGAATAAAGTGCAACATTAAAAAATTTTTCATCTACACTATTTTCAATAAAAAGTAGCCAATCTCCAAATTTTTGTCCAAATTCCGTAGCTTTTATATTTAAACTTGCATTTACTTTTTTGGCATAAATAAAACTTTTATTTAATTGATTTGTAAGTGGAATTAAACCAAGCGATAAAGTGAGCAAAGTTATACTAACTAAAAATGCGAGTGAATAGAATATTTTAGCTACTTTTTTAGGTGTAAAACCAAGCGAAAAAATAACTATAAGTTCAGTATCAAGCGAGAGTTTAGCTAAGCTTATAGTTGCACTTGCAAAAAAAGTAATAGGAATTGTATAAAATAAAATTTCGGGCAAAACAAATAAATAGAGCCAAATTAACTCTAAAAATGTAACTTTTACGACACTTGTCATTGAAGCTATTTGAATAAAAAATATGATAGAAGTTATGATAAAAAGTGTGAAAAAAATTGAAAAAAAAATAGATGAAAAGTTTTTCAAAATATAATTTTTAACCATTTAATAATCTTAAGAAATACAAAAACTCTTTATCAAATAAAAATACGAGGAAGGTTGCTAGTGA
>DZAZ01000013.1 GCA_022729755.1 Helicobacter cetorum
CAAAATGGGAGAGAGTGCTGGAGGAAAATTCACTGCTTTGCAATTTTGAAATTTTTTATACTCCGCGAAGATTGACTTTATGGCATCGTGAATTTAGTGTTAAACAAGCAAATAAAACTGAAGAGTTAATTGGTGCTCCGATTGAGGTGGCTTTTAAAGATGGCAAACCCACAAATGCAGGGCTTGGTTTTGCAAAAAAATGTGGTGTTGATATAAGTGAGATTGGCACAACTAAAAAGGGTGATAAAGAGGTTTTGTATTTCAAAAAAGAGATTGAAGGGCTTGAGGCTAAAGCTGTTATTGGAAATATGGTTGAGAGTTTTTTAAAATCACTTAACTTTGGAAAATCTATGAGATGGGTTGATAAAGATACGAGCTTTATTCGACCTATTCGCTCAATTGCTTGTATGTTAGGCGAGGAAGTTGTGGAGTTTGAGAGTTTTGGGGTAAAAAGCTCAAATTATGCTTTTGCTCACCGTCAAGTTTCATATGAGCCATTTTATTTTAATTATGCAGGAGATTATTTTTGCAATCTTGAAAAAAATGGAGTAATTTTATATCAAGATGAGCGAGAAAAGAGAATTTTAAGCCAATTTAACGAACTTGAAAAAACTCATAATATTAAAATTGAAATTGATGAAGAGTTACTTGCTGAAGTTGTGGCAATAACAGAGTATCCAACGGCATTAATTGGGAGTTTTGATGAGAAATTTTTGAAACTTCCAAAAGAGGTAATTATTACTTCAATGAAATCTCATCAACGATATTTTGCAGTTTATAAAAATAATGAAATCACAAATAATTTTATAGTTGTCTCAAATGCAAAAGCTGATAATTTTGAAAAAATCATCAAAGGTAATGAAAAAGTTCTTCGAGCTAGGCTTTCAGATGGGCTTTTCTTTTATGAAAATGACCTTAAAAACGGCTTTAATACTCAAAAATTAAGTGAATTAATTTTTGTGGCTGGACTTGGTTCAATGGCTAATAAGCTTGAGAGAGAAGTGCAAATTGGTGAAGTGCTTTTTGATAAATATTGGCAAAAAATTGAAAGTAATTTAGATGAGCTGAAAAAAGCGATTAAACTCTCAAAAGCTGATTTAATGAGTGAAATGGTTTATGAATTTACTGAACTTCAGGGAATTATGGGCTATTATTATGCTAAGAATTTTGGCGAAAATCACTTTGTTTATAATGCTATAAGAGAGCAGTATTTACCAACTGGAGAAGAGAGCGAACTTCCTAGCAATTATTTTAGCTCAATGGTGGCACTTTCGCATAAACTTGATAATATTATGGGGCTTTTTAGTATCGATAAAATTCCAACAGGCTCAAAAGACCCATTTGCCCTAAGAAGAAGTGCTATTGGAGTGATTAGAATTGTGTTAGAAAAAGAGTTAAATTTTAACTTAAATAGAGTTGTTGAGAGAATTAAAAACAGTTACAGCAAATTTGATACAAACAGTGTAATTGAGTTTTTCTTAGAGAGAATGTATCAAATATTTAACAATATAAATCCTTCAATTATCAAAGCGGTAATTGATAGCGGGGAACGAGATATTTTGATAATTTCTAAAAAGACAAAAGCACTAAATAAAATCGTTGAGAGTGAGAGTTTTAAAGAAGTATTTACAACTTTCAAAAGAGTTGCAAATATTACTAAAGATGTCAATTTAGATGAGAGTTTAACTATCAAAAGTGAACTTTTTGAAAAAGATGAAGAGAGAGTTTTATTTGATAAATTTAATAAAATTATTTCGATTAAATATAATAATTATGAAGATGAACTTGATGCACTCTTTGGCTTAAAACCTGAACTTGATAATTTCTTTGATAATGTTATGGTAAATGCTGAAGATGAAGCAATTAAGACAAATAGAAAGAATTTGATAGCTTCAATTTATAAAGCTTTCAAATCGATTGCAGATATTAAAGAGATTAGTATTTAACTCTCTCTCTTTACATACTCAAAATTCTATTTATATCGTTATAAAGCCCCAAAAACATCAAACTAAATAGTATTATCCATCCAGCAATAGTTAATTTATAAACAACCTCGATACTTGGTACTTTTCTAGTTATTAACTCATATAAATTAAATATAATATGTCCTCCATCAAGTGCAGGAATTGGAAGTAAATTTAAAACCCCTAAATTGACTGAAATCAGAGCAGTTAGCGATAAAAGAGCGATAAAGTTTGCACTAACTTCTGAAGTTATTTGAACAATTGAGATAACTCCTCCAACCTCTTGAAGTGGTACAACTCCCTCGATTAATTTTTGAATTCCAAGTACAATCATTTTACTAGCTTCAATCGTTTTATCAATTCCAAAGCTAACGGCTTCTATTGGAGAGTAATAAATTTTGATAGTTTCGCCTGAAGGGATAATTCCTACCATTCTTTTTTCAATAATTTCTCCAAATATATTTTTAGTTTCGCTAACTTTTGGAGTTACTTTTAAATTTAAAATTTCACTTCCTCTTTGGATTGTAAAAATTAAAGTTCCGTGCGAATTTTGAATATATTTTGATAATTCATCCCAAGTTGTGATATTTTGATTATTAATTGCTACAACTTTATCTTTTTCTTGAAGTGTCGCTTCAAATGCTGGAGAATTTTCATTAATTTTTCCAATAGTTGGAGTTAAAGTGTTGCTTCCTGCAATTCCAATAATAAAATATAAGATAAAAGCTAATAAAAAATTAGCAAAAGGTCCACCAAATAAAATAACAATTCTTTGCCAAGCGGGTTTTGTATTGTAACTATCATTTGTATAAATAATTTTTTTTGGGTCTAAATCATCTTGCCCTTTCATTTTTACATATCCACCAAGAGGTATTATACTTAGGGCATATTCTGTACCTTTATAAACTTTTGTAAATATTTTTTTTCCAAAACCAATACTAAAAACTTCAACTTTTACTCCAAAAAATCTTGCAGCTAAAAAGTGTCCAAGTTCGTGAAAGAATATCAAAAATGATAAAACTAAAAGTGATGTAATAAATCCCATTATTTCTCCGTATCGTTAATTTGTGCTTAAAAGCGACGGTATTATATCAAAAATTTAAATCCTATTTCATACAAAAGCACCACATTAAAGAGATAAAAAATCCATTTTTTAAATATCGAAGCGAAAGCTAAAATAAAATATAAAATTAAAAAATACTCTGAAATTTCGGCATATTTTAATTCTATTTTTAAAGTTAAAAGTTTAATCAAAATAAAATCAAATAAAAAACCAAAATTAAAACTATGCAAAAGCAACTCTAAAGGAAAAAAAATTCCAAAAATCATACTTAAAGGTATTGAAAAAAGCTGATAAATCGAGGCTTGATGAAACAAATAGTAACTTAATGGCAACATTGCGATAAATAAAAAAAAATGAATAAATAAAAATATTTGATACTTTTTTAAATCTCTAAAATGATGCAAAAATAAAAATATAAAAAAGACACCAGCAACAGAGAGCCAAAAACCAATTGAAAAAACTATTTTTGGAAAAAATGCGATAATACTCACAATAGTTATAGTTAAATTTGTAAATGCGATAATTTTTATAGCCTTAAGCAAAAATAAAAAAGTAATCATACTCATTACAAAAGCCCTAATTAACGAAGGAATAAAACCTGTTAAAAGTAAATATAAAAATAAAATTATAAAAATTATAAAACTAACATCAATCAATCTATTTCTATATGGAAAAAATTTATCTTGAAAAAATTTATAAGGATAACTTAAGACAAAAAATAAAAATCCCCATAAAACTCCTAAATGATAACCACTAATTGCGATTAAATGGGCAATACCTAAACCATTTACATTTTCTCTTAAACTCTTTGAAATATTTGTACCTAAAAAAATAGCTGAAAAAAACTCTTTTAAAACTTCATCGCTATGTTGAGCTTTTAAATACTCTGAAATTTGGTACTTTGGGCTTTTTTCTCGCAAAAGTTTGATATCAAAACTAAAAGTGTAAAAACCTCTTAAATAATCTAAAAAAGTTAAATCTTTAAGTTTATTTGGTAAAATTTTTAAATTAACTTTTCTCTCTTTAATATCTTTTAAATTCTCCCAAGTTGTGGTGTAAAAATCGAATTTATCTGAACTTAATTTCAAAACAAAATATGATTTTTTATTTTTGAATTTTTTATATTGATTAATAACTGTAGCTTCAACTTTTAAAAATGAATTTTCTTTAAAATTTTTAAATTCAAAATATTTAGTCGTTAAATTAAAAGTAAAAATGCTAAAAAGTAGTAAAAAAAGTAGCAAAAAATCTTTAAAATTTAACTCATATTTTAATAACATAATTTTCCTAATAAATTATTAAGCAGATTATTATAACAATTGCAACTAAAAACGAATGGTAAAAAGATGAAAATTAAGATAAAAAGAGATGAAAAATTTGAGAGTTTTGAATTAAATTTAAGCGATATAACTTTGCTTCAAGCTTTAATATTTATAAAAGAAAACATCGATTCGAGTTTAACTTTTAGACACTCTTGTAGAAGTGGAGTTTGTGGTAGTTGTGCGGTAAGAGTAAATGAAAAAGAGGTTTTAGCTTGTGAATATAAATTGCAAGATGGTGATATTATCACTCCTCTTAAAAATTTAAAATTAATTAAAGATTTAGCACTAGATTATGAGAATGCAATAAATACACTGAAAAATAGGGTATTTTTGCAAGAATATAATAGTGCAAAAGTTACAAGTGAAGATGAAAGTTTATATAAAATTCAAACTACTTGTATTTTGTGCTATAACTGTTATAGTGCTTGTCCTGTTTATGAGATAAATCCGAACTTCTTAGCTCCTTTTAGCTTAAGTAGAATTCACAGGTATATTCAAGATAATAGAGAAGAGAATAAAAAAGATAAAATTGATTTAATTCAAACAAATGGTATTTGGGATTGTACACTTTGTGGGAATTGCTCACTCGCTTGTCCTAAGGGAATTGACATAAAAGGTGATATTAATATACTTAGAAATAAAAGTTTTATGTATGGTTATAATAACCCACATTTAGCAAATTTTGGTAGTTTTAATAATCAAGAGATTAATTTTGGTAGTTTTAGTTAATTTTTTTTTCAAAAAATGCTATAATAAAAATCGAAGGAAGAAAGAAAACTTTTGACTCTATTCCTCCCCTTCCCTTTTTTATTTTTGACTTTCTTCCTTCAAATTAAGCAATAATCATTCCACTTTTTAAAAGGTGTAATTTAAGTTGAGTTTTATATTTTTTAGTTATAATTCCAGTTCTTTAATGATGCGGAAGTAGCTCAGTTGGCTAGAGCATCAGCCTTCCAAGCTGAGGGTCGCCGGTTCGAACCCGGTTTTCCGCTCCATTTTATTTAATCCACAAATTTTAAAAAATCAAATCTAATCTTTTTAGTAAAAAACTTTGTTATAATTTTGATAAAAAAGGCTTTATATGAAACTATTTGGAACTGATGGTGTTAGGGGAAAAGCTGGAAAAGATATCACGGCAATTTTAGCTCTTCGTTTAGCAATGGCTGCTGGAATTTACTTTAGAAAAACTTCAAAAACAAATAAAATTTTAGTTGGAAAAGATACTAGAAGAAGTGGTTATATGATAGAAAATGCGATTGTAAGTGGACTTACAGCCGTTGGATATAATGTAATCCAAATTGGACCTATGCCAACCCCTGCAATCGCATTTTTAAGCGAAGATTTAAGATGTGATGCTGGAATTATGATTAGTGCAAGTCACAACCCATATTATGATAATGGAATTAAATTTTTTGATAAATTTGGTAATAAATTAAATGTAAAAGATGAAGCAAATATCGAAAAAATTTATAACGATTTAACTTTAATTGATAATTCTCAAGAAATTGATATAAAAATCGGCTCATCTAAAAGAATTGATGATGTAATTGGTAGATACATTGTACATATTAAAAATTCATTTCCAAAAAATTTAACTCTAAACGGAGTTAGAATTGTAATAGATTGTGCAAATGGAGCTGGATATAAAGTTGCACCAACTATTTTTAGCGAACTTGGAGCTGATGTTATCGTTATAAACGATGAACCAAATGGATTTAATATTAATGAAAAAAGTGGAGCAATTTCACCTTCAGTTTTAGCTGATAAAGTTATTGAATACCGAGCTGACATCGGTTTTGCACTTGATGGAGATGCTGATAGACTTGTTGTAGTTGATGAAAAAGGTGCAATTATCGATGGGGATAATTTAATTGGGGCTTTAAGTGTATTTTTAAAAAATCAAGAAAAATTAAAAAATTCAGCAATAGTAGCTACAGTTATGAGTAATAAAGCATTAGAGGATTTTTTAAATTCTCATAATATTAACTTATTGCGATGTGATGTTGGAGATAAATATGTGCTTGAAGAGATGCAAAAAAATTCACTTAATTTTGGAGGAGAACAAAGTGGACATATTATTTTTAGCGACTTTGCAAAGACAGGAGATGGGCTTTTGAGTGCATTACAGACTATTGCTTATGTTATTAAAAGTGGAAAAAATGCAAGTGAAATTTTAAATCCATTCAAACTTTATCCTCAAATTCTTAAAAATTTAAGTGTAGAAGAGAAAATCCCTCTAAATCAAATAAAAGGTTTAGATAAAATATTAAAAGAGATAGAGAGTAAAAATATTAGGCATTTAATTAGATATTCAGGAACTGAAAATAAGCTTAGAATTTTACTTGAAGGCAAAGATGATAAGTTAGTTCAAAGTGAAATGGATAAATTAATAGCTTTTTTTAAGGCTAAAATTTAAAAAGTTGCAATAAGTAACTTTTTATTAACTCTTCATTTACATTAATTAATATACAATATAAGATATCAAAAAACGGAGGTATAAAATGAAAAAATTATTAATAGCAACAGGTTTAGCAACTCTTTTAGCTTCAAGTGCATTTGCTTGTAAGCACGGAAATATGCCAATGGAAGGAGAAATGGGTTGTAAAGCTCATAAAATGGATGAAATGAAGAAAGATGAAACTTCAAAACTTGTCTATCAATTATTAGGTGCATTTGCAAAAACAGCTCCAAGTGAAGAACAAATCACAAAAGCAAAAGAGGCCGTAGAAAATTTTGAAGATGCAATGGAAAAAGTTGAGGCAAGTAAAAAATTTCCAATTCAAACACTTCAAGATGATAAATTTGATAAAAATGTGTTTGCTTCGATTTGTTTAGAAACAGCTGCTCAAAAACTTCAAGCAAAGGCTGATTTAGTGGATAAAATTTACTCAATGTTAGATACAACTCAAAAAAGAGAGTTTAAAAGGGAATTTGCTTCAAAACAAGTTATGAAAGAGTTAAAAAATTAAAAAAAAAGATGGAATTAATTTTCCATCTCTATAAACTTTTGTGCAATTCTAACCGCATTTGTGGCTGCTCCAACTCTTAAATTATCTGCAACTATCCAAAGATGAAGAATATTATCTCTATGCAAATCTGCCCTAATTCTGCCTACAAAAGTTTCATTCTTTTCACTACACATAAATGGCATTGGATACATACTCTCTTTTGGATTATCAATTACCACTATATTTTGAGCATTTTTTAAAATTTCTCTAGCTTTATTTGCATTGATAGGATTTTCAAAAGTAATAGTTACAGTTTCAGAGTGACCTCGTAAAACTGGAACTCTAACACAAGTTGCACTAACTTCAATATTTTTATTTAAAATTTTCTTAGTCTCTTCAACCATTTTAATTTCTTCTTTTGTGTAATCATTATCCATAAATTTATCAATTTGAGGGATTAAATTTAGTACGATTTGATGAGGAAAAGCTTTAATTTCAGTTTCGTCCAATTTAAAAGCAAAAAATGCTTGCATTTGATTTATAAGCTCTTCCATCGCTTTTTTTCCAGCTCCACTTGTAGCTTGATAAGTTGATACATCAACTCTTTTGATACTAAAAAAATCATCAAGCGGCTTAAGAACTTGCACCATTTGAATAGTTGAGCAATTTGGATTTGCAACAATTCCCTTATTTCGCCACTTAGCAATCTCTTGAGGATTAACTTCAGGCACAACCAAAGGAATGTCGCTAAACATTCTAAAATGGCTTGTATTATCAATCACAATTGCCCCAGCTTCAGCGGCAAATGGAGCAAAATGAGCTGAAATCGAACCTCCTGCACTAAAAAGTGCAATCTCAACATCTTCTTTTTCAAATACATCTTCAGTTAATTCTAAAACTTCAATTAATCTTCCATTAAATTCAATATCTTTACCAGCACTATTTTTACTTGCAAGTGGAATTAATCTATTTATTGGAAAATTTACTTCTTCTAAAACTCTCATCATCTCTTCGCCAACTGCACCTGTTGCCCCAACTATTGCTACATTGTATTTTTTCAAGATTTATCCTTTATTCAAATTTATTTTTTTTATTTTATAGTGCAATTTTATCTAAATTCTTATTTAAAGTGCTGAAAAAGTAAATTACTCTTTTATTTTTGAATAAGGTGTTGTATAATAAAACAAAAAAAGTAAAGTCTGTAATGATAAAACTATTAAAAACAAATGAAGAATTTAATTTTAATCTTGAAAATGAAGAGAAGTTCAATAAATTAAAACTTTCTTATCCAACAAAAAGAGCTTTAATACTTCCATCACTTTGGTTAATACAGCAACAAGATGGCTTTATTAGTGAAGAAGCAATTTTATACATTGCAACTAAATTAGAGCTTTCAGCGATGGAAGTTTTATCGATTGCATCGTTTTATGCGATGTTTAATTTTGAGCCAAAAGCGAAATATCACATAAAAATTTGTAAAACATTATCTTGCCAATTGCGAGGAAGTGAAGAGTTAATTCAATTTTTAAAGCTTCAAAATAATAAAAATTTTTCACTAAGTGAAGTTGAGTGTTTGGGGCATTGTGAAGTTGCACCAACTATTCAAATAAATGAAGAATTTTATAAAAATATGGATATAGAAAAATTAAATAAATTATTAAGTGAGTTAAAGTTATGAAAAAAAGCTTCTTAATCGCGATTTTTAGCACATTATTAGTTGCAGAGTGTGAGATAAGTAATAATACTTTAACACTCACTTCACTTCCAGAAAATACAAAACAATTAATTGTCGTAACAACTAAAGATATGAATTCGACAAGTGGAATTTTGCAAAGATATGAAAAAAGCCAAAAGTGGCAAAAAGTGGGTGAAAAAGTCGAAGTAATACTGGGTCAAAATGGTTTAGCTTTTGGAAGAGGAATTTGCAAATTAAATCAAGTGGATAATTTAAAAATTGAAGGCGATAAAAAATCTCCTGCTGGAATTTTTGAGCTTGGAAGTGCATTTGGATATGAGAGTGAAAAGTTTAAATATGAGTATATTCAATCAAGCAAAAATTTAAAATGTATCGATGATTCAAATTCAATTAATTATAATAAGATTTTATATGATAATCATATCAAAAGAGATTATAAAAGCTTTGAAGATATGAAGCGAAAAGATGATTTATATGCACTTGGAATTGCGATTATGCACAATAAAGAAGCCGTTAAAAACGGTGGTTCTTGTATATTTATGCACATAAAAAATATTAATCCAACTCTTGGTTGTACTGCTATGAAAAAAGAGGAGTTAAGAGAAATAATTAATTGGTTAAGAGTTGAGAAAGAGCCTTTATTCATTCAATTACCTCAAAATATTTTTCAATCCATCTCTTTTTAACTCATAAATACTCGATACTATTGGCTTTACAAACTCTAGATCGTGAGTGATAATGACTACTGTTTTATCCAAATTTATTAAAATATCTTGAATGTTTAAAATAGACTTTTTATCTAAATAATTACTTGGCTCATCTAATAAAACAATTTCAGGTTCAGTTATTAAAATAGATAAAAGTGCTACTAATTTCTTTTCACCGCCTGAAAGATGGGTAGGAATTCTATTTTGAAGATGTAAAATTCCAAATTGTTTTAAAAAATTATCTGTTTTTAAAAAAGCTTTTTCTTCACTCATATTTTGATTTATTAAATTAAATGCTACCTCTTCCAAAACTGATGGAGTTATAAATTGGTCATCTGGGTCTTGAAATAAAAATCCTATCTTTTTTCTAGCATTTTTAAAATCAACACTATTTTTAAGTTTATTGTGAAAAATTTCAATTTCTCCAGTAAAATTTTTTAATCCTACAATTGCCCTTAAAAGAGTAGTTTTTCCAATTCCATTTTCTCCGATAATTGCAATTTTTTCTTTGTGAGTTAAATTTAAATTTACATTTTCAAATAAAATTTTTTCCTCATTTTTGATAGAAATATTTTTTAAAGTTATGGAACAACTCAAAATTTTCCTTTAAAAAAAAGTTATAAAAATTAGTGATAATAATAATAAAAACTCATTTAATTTAAATTTGATTTTTTCTCTTGGTTTCAGTCTCTTTTCAGGGCTTCGTAGTGAGATTGTATCACTTAATCGTTCGGCTCGTTGAAATGTTTTTATGATTAATATTGCAAAAATATATCCATAAGTTTTAAAAGTAAAATAGTGTAATTTTGGCTCAAAATTTTTTAATATTAAAACTTCTTGCAACTTTTTAACCTCTTTTTGCAAAATTTCTATACTTTTTATTACAAAAAACAGAAGCATTGTCAAATTTTTTGGCAAAAATAAATTGTTAAATCCTTGATAAATTTTGTATCCATCTAAATCATTTAAAATAATAGTAGAAAAAATTATAATTAAATTTGCTCGTAAAAATATAAGTAAAGCTAAATCCAAATTATTCTCAAAAATAATTAAAGTTAAAGTTGTCATAAAAATAAATAAATTTAATTTGACTGTTTTTAGAAAAATTTTTATAAATGAAGGTTTTAAGATAAAAAAAGCAATTAAAATAGGCAAAATATACATTAATAAAAGTGTAGCTTTAAAAGCTATAAAAAAAGAAAAATAAATCAAAAAAACTAACTTAAAGCTAGTATCTAAGCTATTTGAAAGCATTTAAATTTTCAAATTTAATTTTTTTAAAAATGAAAATATAAATATTGAAATAATTCCTTCAATAAGTGCTAAAGGTAAATTTAAGCTAAAGGCCAATTTAGAAATTGCCAAAAATTCACTACTGCTAAGCCACAAAGAAATTGCTAAAAATAACGAAGCAACTAAAATTGGAATAAAACCTAACAAAAAATATAAAAGCTTTTCGTGTAATTTATCTTTTAAAATTGTATTTAAATAATATCCACTTATCGCACCAAGGCTAATATTTAAAGCATTTATACCAAGACTTGAAATTCCACCAAAACCTAAAAGTAAAGCTTGTAACAACAGTGCAATAAAAAGTGCTAAAAAGACATCTTTTCCTAAAAATACTCCAATAATTCCAAGTAACATAAAGTGAATTGAAGTTACACCAATGGGAATATAAACCATAGAGGCAACAAAAAATAGAGCCGAAATGAGGGCTATTTTTGAAATATTTTCCTCTTTTAATTTAAAAATTGAATAACTTAAAATTAAAGCACTAACACCCCAACCAGAAATGGCAACACTCATCGATAAAACACCTTCACTTATGTGCATATTAAATAAAATTTCCCCATTTTAATTTTGCACCTGCAATTAAATGAAAATGCAAATGCTTCACCTCTTGCCCACCATTATTACCAACATTTGTAAGCAATCTATAACCATCTTTACTAATACCAGCCTCTTTTGTAACTTTTTTTATAAATTCACTCATTAAAGCCATAACTTCACTCGGTGTATCTTCAAAACTCTCATAGTGAGCCTTTGGAATAATCAAAATATGAGTCGGAGCTTGTGGATTAATATCATAAAAAGCTAAAAAACTTTCATTTTCTAAAAGCTTTTTTGGTGGAATTTCATTATTTACTATTTTGCAAAAAATACACATTTTTTATCCTTTTTAATTTTTTATTTTTTTATAACTCTTCAAAATCGCTTAATAAAAACTCCATTGTCATCTCTGCTAAATCGTAATAAAGTGGAGTTTTTGCTTCACTTTTCATATTGATTAAAAACATTGGTGCAAAAGTTAATAAATGTTTTTGCATAAACTCTTTTTGAATTTCTCTTAAATTTTTTATTGCTTCAGTATCGTTTTGATTAAAAGCTTTAAGTTCAGCATCAACCAAAAGCGACATAAATTCGCACTCAATAGCAATATGGTCAGGTGAAATAGCTCTAGCTTGTGTTAAATCTACACGAAAATCGTAATTATTATAAAATTCAACCAAAGGATTTTCACCACCAGAATTTATCATTTGGTCATCTCGTTTATAAAAACTCTCATATGGAATTAAATGAATTAAAAGTAAATTTGTAAAATCTACATTAAAATACTCTTCAATCAATTTTTGAGCTTGAATAGTTCCAAACTTATCCCACTCTTTTAAATTTGGAAAAAGTGAAAGCACATCTTCATTATTTTTCAAAAAATTTAAAGTTTCTAAATCCATCTCAAGTAATAAAAGCCTTGAAATTAATCCATACATATTTCTTCTAGCTTCTAATTTTTCACCCATTTATAACCTTTTTTAGGGAATTATAAGAATTAAAAGCTTAAATTGACTTTTATTTTAATAAAATTTAAGCTAGAAAATAAAATGGAGATAAAAAGTTGCTAAAAAAAGAGATAGCTATTATTGGGGCTAGCGCTTCAGGTAAAAGTGATTTGGCTATAAAAATTGCAAAAAAGATAGATGCTTATATTTTGTCACTTGACTCGCTTAGTATTTATAAAGAGATAGATATTGTTTCTGCAAAACCAAATATTGAAGAAAAAGCCGAAATTAAGCACTTTGGAATTGATGAAATTTATCCAAATGAAGATTTTAATGTTGCAACTTTTTTTAAAATTTATCAACAAGCTAAAAAAGAAGCATCAGAAAATGATAAAAATTTAATAATAGTTGGTGGAAGCAGTTTTTATTTAAAAACAATGATAGATGGGCTTAGTGAAATAAAAATTAGTGATTTAACAAAAGAGATTGTAAAAAAAGAGATGAATAATTTAGAAAATGCTTATCAAAAATTGCAAAAAATTGATAGTGAATATGCGAAAAAACTCTATTCAAATGACAGTTATCGAATAGAAAAAGCATTAAGTATTTATTATGAGAGTGCTAAAACACCAAGTATATTTTTTAATGAAGCAAAAAAAAATGCACCACTTTCAAATATTTGCATTTATGAAATAGAGATTGATAGAGCTTTACTTAGAGAAAGAATTACAAAAAGAACTGAAAAAATGTTAAAGTTAGGCTTAATCGATGAAGTTTTTTATCTTGAAAAAAAATACACAAGAAGCCCAAATTCTATGGGAGCAATTGGCATAAAAGAAACTTTAGCATATTTTGATGGAATTTATAGCTTAAGTGAATTGAAAGAGAAAATAATCACAAATACAGCTAGACTTGCAAAAAGACAGACAACTTTCAATAAAACTCAATTTAGTAATGTGATTAGGGGGAAAGTAAGCGATTTAATGGAGTTATTTAGTTAGAGTAAGACAATCAGCACTTGAAGTATTACAAGTAAAAGTACCATTTGTATTATTGTAAGTAAAAATTACAGTTTTAGTATTTGAAATTCGGTATTCATATGTTTCAGGCGAAAAATCTTTTTCAGTAGAACGATAACTTCCTGTTGCCATCCAACCACCATCAGAAGCACTTGAAATTATAGGTTCTTTTAAAATACCATCGAAAAGTGGAGTACCAACAACATCATAATTTGATGATGTAACTTGTGTTTCATTCAAATCAACAGGATATCTTCCGCCTCCACAACCTCCACCACTAAGCAAATTTTGACCAGCTCTCATATTTATTCCATTCTTTATTGCTGCCACCTGATTTTTACCTTTTGCAATATAAGCATCTTCTTTTGTGCCTATTAATTTTGGAACTGCAACACTTGCTAAAATTCCTAAAACCACAATTACAAAAACTAACTCTATCATTGTGAAAGCTTTTTTAATACCAATTTTGTTTTGTTTTTCTTCAATAAACCTCATTGTAAGTCCATATGTTGTACAGTTTTGAGTAACTTCATCTTTTAACTTTTTTATATACTCATCTACATCATCAATTTTATTAATTCTATTTTTTAATATATCTTTTTCAGAATTTTGCAACTCTTTTATAAGATTTTTTTTGTTTTTAATTTTTAGTTTTTCCATAAATGTCACCTTGCCACACTTTCATCAAAATTAACTCTATATGTAATTGTTTTATTGTCTTCTTGTATATTTTGATTTAAAGCTTTTGAAAATTCATTTAAAAGTTTAAAATTACTAGATTCCAGAGTTATTAATACTCCATTTTTATCATTTTCAATTATATGTTTTTGAAATTTAATACTTAAATCTTTATCGTTTGAATATTCTAAAAGTTCATCTTTATCTTCTATTAAATCAAAGCCCTGAAATTCAACATTATTTTTTAAATCAATATTTTGAGTTACCATATAATTTGTTTGGATATTTTGAAGTGAAGTTTGAATAGAAGAGTGAATTGAAGTAACTTTCGCATCGTCAACAACTCCTATCCATTTTTTTATTTTATCAGCCATAGCAATATATAAAAGCCCAATCACTATTAAAACTGTTAAAAATTCGATTAGTGAAAAAGCTTTTTTATTCATATTTCATTACCAAACAATACTTGCACCTTGCATACTTATACTTTGGTCTCTGATACCCATATCATATAATGTACCACAAACACCCGTACTTGTAGCAATTCCCTTCATATCTATAACCAAATTTGGTCCTGAAGTTGAAGTTCCAGCTACAAATAATCCAGTAGAAAGATTTGTGTCATCTGTAATCATTATCTCAATACAACTTCCAGCAGTTGTTGTTAATTTATCTTGAATATGTGTATCTGCATTTACAACATTCCAAGTATTTGAATTTAAAGATGGTACAGCTTGAGTAATGCTAGCCTGTTTTTGAGCTAAATAAAGTGCTGGAATAGCTTGAGTAATAGTCCCAATATCACTTTTAATTCCAGAAGCCGTAGCATCATCTCTTGTTGCTGCTAATTTTGGAAGTGCAATTGAAGCTAAAATACCCAAAATAACAATCACGAAAATCAATTCAATCATAGAAAAACCACGCTTCACATTGACTCCTTTTTATAAAAGATTTTTATGTACATGATAATTTTTTCATAAATTACCTAATAATACATTTAATTTATTTACTTAAATGAATTATTTTTGCTTTATTTTCTCATAAATATCTTTTATGTTTTCCAACAATGTATAATATTCATAACACTTATTCAAATAGGCAGAAAGTAAACTTTTTGTACTTGCATTTTGAGTTTGAAAAAAATCCTTTAAAATATCTTTTTCAATTTCATCAGCAAATTTACTAGGAAGGGATATATCATATTTTCTACCATCAATTGTAATTGTAACTTTTTTCATAAATTAACCAAGAACTTGCTCAATTTTACCCAAAATGTCTGCTACTTCTAACTCTTTTAATTGTAAAGATTCTTCCAATCTTCTAATTTCACTATCTTTTGCTTCACTTCCTGCTTTTGCAGTCGTTAACTCATTTCTAACTCTTTCAAGTTCTTCTCTTAAACCGTGATTTTCCTCTTCTACTCTTCTTTTTTCGTTTTGTACACTATCAAATCTCTCTAAGAGAGAGCCTATTCTATGACTTAATTTTTCAGTAATTGAACCACTTTCACTAACTTGTATATGTTGATTTTCCATTTATTTTCCTTTTTTTATTCTATAAAATAATAATGTTATAATTTTATCAACTTTTGATAAAAAGGTAAAGAGTGAATAAATTTAAATTAAATTCAAAATTTAAACCAGCAGGTGACCAACCAAATGCAATAGAAAGTTTAACTAATTCTATTACAAAAAATAATAAATATCAAACTTTGATAGGTGTTACAGGAAGTGGTAAAACTTTCACAATGGCTAATATTATAGAAAGACTTCAAATTCCTACACTAATTATGACACATAATAAAACTTTAGCTTCACAACTTTACAGCGAATTTAAGTCGTTTTTTCCAAATAATCATATTGAGTATTTTATAAGTTATTATGATTATTATCAACCTGAAGCTTACATTGCAAGACAAGATTTATATATAGAAAAAGATAGTTCAATAAATGCCGAACTTGAGCGATTGCGAGTAAGTGCAACAGCTAGTTTATTAGAATTTGATGATGTTATTATTGTTGCTTCAGTTTCGGCTATTTATGGGCTTGGAAGTCCATATGAATATAAAAAAATGGTGCAACAACTTGAAATTGGACAAGAAATTAATCAAAGAGAATTGATGAAACGATTAATTTCAATGGGATATTCAAGAAATGATAACTATTTTGACAGAGGTGATTTTAGAGTAAATGGAGATGTAATTGATATATTTTTGGCTTATAGTGAAGATGAAGCTTTGAGAGTTGAATTTTTTGGAGATGAGATAGAAGCGATTTATAGCATTGAAGTAATTTCTAATCAAAAAATTAAAGAATTCAAAGCAATTACAATTTATGCAGCAAATCAATTTATCGTAGAAGAAGAGCGATTAGCAATTGCAAAAAAAGAGATAGAACAAGAATTAGAAAAAAAATTAGAGTTTTATAAAAATGAAAATAGAATGGTTGAATATCAGAGGCTTAAACAAAAATGTGAATTTGACTTAGAAATGATAGAAACTACTGGAATCTGCAAAGGCATTGAAAATTATTCAAGATATTTGACTGGTAAAAAAGAGGGGGAAACTCCATATTCAATGCTTGATTATTTTGAGATAAAAGGCAAAGAATATTTAGTAATAATCGATGAGTCTCACGTTAGTTTGCCACAATTTCGAGGAATGTATGCAGGAGATAGAAGTAGAAAAGAAGCACTGGTAGAGTATGGTTTTAGGCTTCCAAGTGCATTAGATAATCGTCCACTTAAATTTAATGAGTTTATAAATAAAGCTCCACATTATCTATTTGTTTCAGCAACTCCATCAAATGAAGAGTTAGAACTTTCAAAAAATAATATTGCTGAACAAATTATTAGACCAACTGGATTACTTGAACCAAAAATAGAAATAAAACCTATAAAAGAGCAAATTAACTTACTTCTTGAAGCTATAAAAATAACAATAGAAAAAAATGAGAGAGTTTTAGTAACAGTTTTAACTAAAAAAATGGCTGAAGAGTTGAGTAAATACTATCTTAATTTAGGCATTAAAGTTGAATATATGCACTCTGAAATTGATGTAATTGAGCGAAATCAAATTATTAGAGGCTTAAGGACAGGAAAATTTGATGTACTTATTGGAATAAATTTATTAAGAGAAGGACTTGATATTCCTGAAGTTAGCTTAGTTGCTATTTTAGATGCTGATAAAGAGGGATTTTTAAGAAGTGAAACTGCACTAATTCAAACAATTGGAAGAGCTGCTAGAAATGTAAACTCTAAAGTTATACTTTTTGCCGATAAAATGACTAAATCTATACAAAAAGCTATTGAAATAATAGAGCATAGACGAGCTAAGCAAATTGAATTTAATAAAAAACACAATATTAGCCCTAAAACCACAGAAAGAAGGCTCGATGAAAATTTAAAAGAAGAGAGTGAGAGTTTAAACTTAAGTAAATCTTTGAAAAATAACTTTAATTCAAATTTAAGTAAGATAGAAAAAAAAGCTATTATTAAAGAACTTTCTATTAAAATGTTTGCAGAGGCTAAAAAATTAAATTTTGAAGAAGCCGCAAAATTAAGAGATGAAATAGAAAAAATCAAAAAATCTTAAAAAAAACTACTATAGGATTTGTGTATGAAAAGGATTTTCTTTTTGTTTTTACTTTGTTTTACAACACTGTTTGGTGCTCATGTAGAAGAGCTAAAGTGGGGAAATGGTGAAACATTTCTAACATTTTTAGAGAAATACTCTATCCCAACTAGTATTTATTACGATGATTTAGATAGAGAGGATAAAGAGTTAGTAGCAGAAATAAGGGCAACTCAACCATATCATATTTTAAAAGATAGTAAAGATGAGTTTGAACAAGCTCTAATTCCAATTAGTGAAGAGATGCAAATTCATATTTCTAAAGATGATAATAGTTTTAAAGTCAGTATTATTCCAATTAATTATGAATTAAAAGAGCAATCTTTAACTCTCTCACTTACCTCTTCTCCATATCAAGATATCGTCAATACTACTGGAAATGTCGCACTTGCCAATGAGTTTATTTCAGCTTATGGAAAAAGCATAGATTTTAGAAAAGAGTTACAAAAAAGCGATAAATTAGCAGTACTTTATACTCAAAAATATAGACTTGGTAAACTTTTTGGTGAACCTAAAATCGAAGCTACTATGATTGAAACAAAAGGTAAAGAAAATTATCTATTTTTATATAGTGATGGCAGGTATTATAGCGATGAAGGTATTGCACTTGATGGTACATTTTTGACAGTTCCACTTCAATATAAACGAATTTCATCAAACTTTACACTCAAAAGATGGCATCCTGTTTTACACAGATTTAGAGCTCATTTAGGTGTTGATTATGCAGCTCCAACTGGAACTCCAATAAAATCAGCAGGTGAGGGTCAAGTTATTTTTAAAGGTACAAAGGGTGGGTATGGTAATACTGTAATTATCGCTCATGCTGATAGTTTTCAAACTCTTTATGGACATTTAAATGATTACAAAAATGGATTAAAAGTTGGAACAAAAGTAAAACAAGGCGATTTAATCGGATATGTTGGCTCGACTGGACTTAGTACTGGAGCTCATTTACACTTTGGTGTTTATAAAAATGCAAAAGCTATAAACCCTGAAAATGCAGTTGAAATAGCAAAAGAATTAGCTCCTCAAAACAAAAAAGAGTTCTTAGTAATGGCAAAAGAAAATAAAAATTCAATTAAAAGTGCAATTGCCAACAATTTAACTCCTCAAAAAGTTAGAAAAGATTTTATGTATTTAGTTAGAATTGACTCTCAAAATTCAATTCAAAACTAAAATTTTTTATCTAATTTTCTCACTTTTTTTAAATTTAATCTTGACAAATTAATTTCTTTAGGCTATAATTTCATCCACATAAGAAAGATGGCTAGATAGCTCAGCTGGCTAGAGCGCTGGTCTCATAAGCCGGAGGTCGGGAGTTCGAGTCTCCCTCTCGCTACCATTTAATTTTTATGCTTCATTTTTTATAAATCCAATATTTTTTAAATATATTTATCTAATTAACTTAAATAAAATAATTAATCATTGTTTTTAAATTAAGAAAATTAAATTTTTAATACTTGAGATGATTTTTTTGTTATAATAAAGTTAGTTAAATCTAAAAAGGATAATTTATGGATTTTGTAGTTGAAGCTATAAAAAATGCAGTAGTTGAAATAGATGAAGCTATTTTAAATTTTAATTTTTTCGATAGTGGTTTGTTTGATGAGGCTGTGAATGAAATTATAAAAAAGCACTTTTCAAAAGTTGAAACTATCAAACACATAATTAGAAAAAAAGATAAAAAAGAGATAAAAATTAATGAAGATGGGCAATTTATTATAACTTATATTGATATAGATGATATGGATAATACCCAAATCAATTGGAGTTTTGGTTCACTTTTTATTGTTTATAAAAATTCTATTTCAAAAGATAATATCAATGAAGTAATTTATGCTGTTTATGGACCTAGAACTGAACTTGTTGTAACAAAGGATGCACCTGAAGTTTTTATTTTAGAAAGTAATAAAACCTTTAATTCTAAAAAATTTGTAACAATACAAGAAAAAGGTAAAATTGTCTCTTTTGGAAGTTATCTTTTTACACTAGAGCCAAAATATGAAGAGTTAATTCAATCACTTATAAATGAAGAGTATAGACTTCGTCACTCTCACTCACTAATTATGGATATAAATTTTATATTTTTAAAACACGGTGGACTTTTACTACTTGACCCTCGACGACTTGACCCAATTTTTGACCTATTTGGATTTGAATATCTATTTGAAAAAGCAGGAACAAATAAACTTGAAAACTCTATCGACAATCCCGTGTTTTTTGGCTCAAATTATGAAGTAAATAAAGTAAAAGAGTTAAGAAAAAGTTAATTTTTTTTGCTTACTTTTTGTCTAAGTTCTATTTTGATATACTCTTTTAAATTACATAATCACAGATTGTAGCAAGGAAATTGATGACTTTACAACCATTAAAAATTGGAAAATACACTCTCAAATATCCCATTATACAGGGAGGTATGGGAGTTGGAATTAGTTGGGATAAATTAGCTGGAAATGTTTCACTTGAAGGTGGACTTGGAGTTATCAGTTGTGTTGGAACTGGATATTATGAAAATCAAAAATATGTAGAAAATCAATCATTTCAAAGACCACTTGATACTATAAATTTTTATTCACAAAAAGCTCTTGTCAAAATATTTGAAAATGCTAGAAAAATTTGTGCAGATGCTCCACTTGGTGCAAATATACTTTATGCAATAAATGATTATGCAAGAGTTGTAAAAGATGCTTGTGAAGCTGGAGCAAACATCATAATTACTGGTGCTGGATTACCACTAAATTTACCTGAACTTACAATTAATTTTAAAGATGTGGCACTTGTACCAATTGTCTCAAGTGCAAAAGCACTTAAATTAATTTGCAAAAGATGGCAACAAAGATACAATAGATTGCCTGATGCTGTTATTTTAGAAGGTCCACTTAGTGGTGGGCATCAAGGATTTAAATTTGAAGATTGCACAAAAGAAGAGTATCAGCTTGAGAATTTAATTCCAAATGTTGTAGCTGAAGCCAAAAAATGGGGAGATATTCCAGTTATTGCAGCTGGAGGAATTTGGGATAAAAACGATATAGAAAAAGTTATGAAACTAGGTGCCAGCGGTGTTCAAATGGGAACGAGATTTATCGGAACCTTTGAATGCGATGCAAATGATGAATTTAAAGAAATTTTAATAAAAGCAACAAAAGATGATATTACTCTCTTAAAATCGCCTGTTGGCTATCCTGCAAGAGGAGTAAAAACAAATCTTTTTAATTTAATCGAAAATAAAACTGCTCCATCAATAAAATGTATCAGCAATTGTGTATCACCTTGTAATCGTGGCGAAGAGGCTAAAGCTGTCGGTTATTGCATTGCCGACAGATTGAGCGATGCATTTATTGGAGACAAGGAAAAAGGCTTATTTTTCAGTGGTTCTAATGGATTTAAAATAGAAAAAATAATTTCCGTAAAAGAGTTAATAAGGAGGTTAGTAAACGGTGAATAGAAAAAGCTTTTTGAAATTTAGTCTATTTCTTTTTCTAACTTTTATTACTAATATGTGGGCAAAATCTAATAAAGAACTTAAAATTAATAAAATAGAAATACTTGATAGCGAAATTTTTATTTATTTTGATGATGTTATTTTAGATTCAGATGTAAAAAGCATTGAAGTAAATGATAAAAAAAGAGGTAATTATAAAAGAATTATTGATTTAAGTGCACAACTTGCCATTGAGCCAATTCTTCAAAATCATAATTTAATTAAGCAAATTAGAATTTCGCAATTTCAAAGTAATGTAGTAAGAATCGTTTTAAGCGATGATAAAGAGATGAATTTAAAATATGATTTCAGCGAAAGTATTTTTAAAATTGCACTCGATAAAGCTCCACAAATAGCTTCAATTAGTAGAAAAATTAACACAAAAGGTAAAATTGTAGTAATTGATGCGGGTCACGGTGGAAAAGATTCTGGAGCTGTGGCTGATAGAAAACTAGAAAAAGTTTGTGTTTTAGACATCGCCTTAAAAACTAGAGCTGAATTAAAAGCGAAAGGTTATCAAGTCTATTTAACAAGAGAAAATGATAATTTTATCGACTTGCAAAATAGAACAAAATTAGCAAATAAACAAAGGGCTGATATTTTTATCTCTATTCACGCAAATGCCGTTCCAAGAGGACAATCTACAAGTTTAAATGGAATAGAAACTTATTTTCTCTCACCAGCTAGAAGTGAAAAAGCAAAAAGAATTGCAGCACTTGAAAATAAACAAACTCTAAAAGATGTAAATCAATTTTCGCAAAATGTACTTTTAAATGTTTTAAATCACCGAAGAATTATCGAATCAAATAAACTAGCAATAGATGTACAAAGATATATGCTCTCAAGCTTAAAAGATAAATTCAAACAAATAACTGACGGTGGTGTAAGAGAAGCCCCATTTTGGGTACTTGTTGGAGCTCAAATGCCTGCTGTATTAATTGAAGTTGGTTATATTACAAATGCTAATGATAGAAAAATGCTTTTTAGCGATACATATCAATCTCAATTAGCAAGAGGAATTGCAGATGGAGTTGAAGGCTATTTCATAAAAAATAGCTAAAAACTCTTAATCCCTTTTACTTAACTCATGCACTCTTTTAACTAAATATTTTGCATTCTCAACTGGTAAATCTGGTATCATTCCGTGTCCGAGATTAAAAATATGTCCCTCTTTTCCCATCACATCAAATATTTTACTAAGCCCAATATCTATCGCTTCTTTCGAGTAAAGTCTTGCTGGTTCAAGATTTCCTTGAAGCACATATTTACTTCCAAGTTTTTCTTTTGCAAGTTCAATCGGAGTAGACCAATCAACTCCAAAAACATCAAAATTTCCATCAATTCTATCAAGATAACCACTAATTCCTTTTGGAAAAACAATAATCGGAATATGAGGATATTTCGGCTTAATATAATCACAAATCTCTTTAATATATTTCCAACTAAATTCAAAATAAACATCTTCTTCAAGTGCCGAAGCCCACGAGTCAAATATTTGAATAGCATCAACACCTGATTGAATTTGTTTTTCTAAATATAATTTCACTGAATGAGTTGTGATTTTTAAGAGTTTATGAATAAAATCTGGATTTTTATAAATCTCTTTTTTGATGATATTATAAGTTTTTGTGCCTTGACCCTCAACCATATAAGTTGCAAGTGTCCAAGGAGCACCACTAAAACCGATTAAAGGCTTATCGTTATGAAGTTTTTCTTTGATTAATTTAATCGTATCATAAACATAAGTTAATTTTTCAGTACAATTCTCATCTAATTTGCATAAATTTGACTCATCTTTTATTGGAGAGCTAAAAACTGGACCTTCACCTTTTATAAAGCTTAAATCCATTCCCATTTCAAGTGGCACAACTAAAATATCACTAAACAAAATCGCTGCATCAACTCCTAAAATATCAACTGGTTGAAGTGTAACTTCGGCAGCTAATTCAGGGGCTTTGCAAAGGCTCAAAAAATCACCAGCTTGATTTCTAACTTTCATATATTCAGGCAAATATCTCCCAGCTTGTCTCATCATCCAAATAGGAGTGTATGGGGTTTGCTTTCTAAAACAAGCATCAATAAAAATCATTTTTCTCTCCAATATTTTTAAATTTTTACTTTATTTTAGCAAGTTAATACTTTAAACACTCTATGTGAACTTAAATTTTAAAAAAAATTGACTATGTTATAATTATGTCAAAAAAATTCAACTATCCCTTCAATATCCCCATCTTTTTTAATTAAAATATTTAAAATTTGATTAAATGAAACTACGATTGCATCAGATTCAAACATTTCATTTCTTGAATATATCCCTTTTTGAGTAAGTGATTTCAACCAATTATCTAAATTTTTTGGAACTGCTTCTAAAAATGCCACTAAAAGTTCCACATCTTTTTCTAAAATAACATCTATATTTTCTCTCATTTCATTTATGAAATTTTTAAATATTATTTCTATCTTTAAAAATAAATCAATTTTAAAAGTTGTGTTTGTAACTAATTTTATAATCTTTTCAAGTTCGTTAATAAAATTAATTAAAGACTTTCTCTTATCTGACATAACAGAGGGTATCATTGAATCTAAATAATCAATCATATCTTTTATGTCACTAATGCTTTCATCAAGAAATAAAACAGATTGAAGTAAGATAGGAGTTTTTTCTTCTCTAACACTTGGCTTAAACCACTCATAATCCAAATTACTCTCTTTAGTATCAAAAACTATTATAGCTTTTTGAACTAAATTAAATCGTTGTTCCTTTTCTAAATTTTCTATTTTTTCTTTTAGTTTTTTTTGATATTCAGATATTAGTGTTTCTAAATAAATAGTTTTTATAATATTAAATATAGTATCAAGCAAAATTTTTGGGTCAATTGGTTTTAAGATAAATTTATCAATTCCTATATTTATAAGTTCAATCAATTTATCAGAATCGTTATGAGCTGATAAAACCATAATGTGTTGATTATAATCAACCTCTTTTATGTATTTAGCAAGTTCAATTCCATTCATTTTTGGCATTTTTATATCTGTTAAGACTATATTAAAAACTCCATTTGCATATTTTTCTTTAGCTTCTAATCCATTTTCTGCTAAAGTTACACTTTTAAATTTCTTCTCCAAAATTTGTTTTAAGTTTTCTCGTGCAATCTCTTCATCTTCAACTACTAAAATATTTATATTAGACTTTGCAAAAGCTTTTAAATTCATAAATTTTCCTTTTTAAAAAGTATATCTTTAGGAAATATTAAAGAAACTTGAAATCCATAATTTATATTATTCAACTCAATTTCACCTTTAAACTCTTGTTCCATTAAAAAATTTGATACAAAAAGTCCTAATCCTTTTCCATTTAAATCCTCTTTTGTTGAGAAATAAGGCTGAAGCATTTCCTCGATTGTTACATCATTTTTAACTCCTCCTGCATTATCCTCTATAACTATAAAGTTATCTTCTAAGCTTATTTTTATATATGGATTTTTTGTTTTATTTTTATTATGTGCTTCGACTGAATTTACCATTATGTGATTTATGATTTGAAAAAATAAATTTTTATCACCGTTTATGTAATAATCATCTAAATTAAAATAATCTATTTTCACATTTAATGGTTTGTAAATAGCCTCTGTAATAAACAAAATTGTTTCAATGGCCTCTTTTAAGTTGAAGTTTTTAGATATGGATTTGTAATTTGATGTAAATATATTAATCGTCGTTGAAAGGTTATTCACTGTTTTTGTAATTATATCTACATTTTTTTGAAGCTCTTCAAGTGTTAATTTACTATCTTGAAAATCATTTAGTGTAATTTCAACTAAAAGTGAAATTAGACTAAGAGGTTGTCTCCAATGATGTGCTATATCGTGAAGCAAATCTGCTTTAGCACTAAGTAAAGCTTGTTGAAGCATCACTTTATCTTTTTTTTTTAATTCTTTTTTCATTAATATATTTTCACTATTTTTAGAGATTGTATTTAAAAGTAAAATTGGGTCAATTGGCTTTATTACATAAGATTTAACTCCATTCTCAATAGAATTTATTAAAAAACTTGTCTCATTATGTGCAGTTGTTATAATCACAACTACATCTTTATCTATCTCTTGAATAAGCTTTGTCATTTCAAGCCCACCCATCTTTGGCATAGAAATATCTGTAAGCACAATATCTGGTTTATATTGTTTATATAACTCAAAACCTTCAACTCCATTTTCTGCAATAAAAAACTTATTACACTTTGGTTTTAAAATTTTACTAACTTGTTCTCTTGTAATCTCTTCATCTTCAACATACAAAAGATTTATTTTTTTTAAAACTTCATTTCTATTTCTTTGCATAAAATCTCCTTTAAGATATTAAAATATCATTAGAAAATAAATATTCACTTAGCAAGTGACAACTAATATTAAAGCCCTACTTACTTAATTAAGAAACAAGAAAAGATAAAAACAATTTTTAAAATTAAATAATTAAAGATTATAGTAAAAAAAAGTGAAAAAATTGTGAAAAAATAGAAATATCTTAAATATTTTCAAAAACAATGTTCAATTGATGTTTACAATAATCACATCAAACATTCAGGAATTGGGAAAAACTTCGATAAAAACTATTGATTTGTTGAAGTGGAAAAAAGAGTATTTATTTTTTAATTTTCGCTATCTTCATTAATTTCTATTGTGAATTTTGCCCCTTTAGTTGAATTTTTCACATAAATTTTTCCACCCATATTATTTTCAATTATCATTTTAGACATATAAAGTCCAATACCTGTCCCTTTATTATTCTCTTTTGTTGTGAAATATGGTTCAAAAACTCTATTTATTATTTTATCATCAACTCCTCCAGCACTATCTTCAATAGAAATTACAATTAAATTATCCTTTTTATTAATAAAAATATCTATATCTGCTTCAATAAGTCCTCTATCTAATACCACATCTTTTGCATTTGTTATTAAATTTAAAATTACATGTTTAAACTCATTTTCATATCCAAAAATATAAATTTTCTCTTTATAATTTGAATAGATATTAATAGAGATAGAGTTGTTTTTAAGTTGAGCTGAAAGAATTGAAAGTGCATCTTTAATCGCTTTTTGGAGATGAAAAGATTCTTTTTTCTTAGATGGCTTAAAAAAGTTTCTAAAATCGTCAATATAAGCAGACATTTGATTTATAAGTTTTCTTGCACTTCCATAATGCTTATCTACCTCCTCTTTTGAAATATTATTTTCTGATATTCCATCATAAATATTAAAAAGAATTAAACCTAAATTATTTAAAGGTTGTCTCCATTGATGTGCTATTGCCCCTATCATTTCTCCCATAGATGCCATTTTGCTTTGTTGTACTAAAATATTTTCTTGCTCTCTTCTCTTTTCGATTTCAGTTTTAACTATATCCTCAAGGTGTTTTCTATAATTTTCAACCTCTGTTATATCATTGAAAACTATCACATTTCTATGCTCTCCATAAAATTCTATGCTATTTGAATGAACCAAAAAGATAAAGTTTTTATCGCCTCTTTTGATTAACACTTTATCTTTTTTACCTTTTTCTTTTTTAATACTTTCAAGCCAATCTTTCCCAATCGAAGCCGATATAAAACCATCTTCATTGCTTTCTGCAAAAAATTCATAAACACAATTGTGATATTTTAAAAAATCTTCTACACTTTTATACTCACTAAAAAAATCAAAAAATGCTTTATTTGCATCTAGCAAATATACTCCATTATTTACAATCACAATATTTCTTTGAGTATCAAGTATTACCCTTAAGTGTTTTTGATTCATTTCAAGTTCAAGTTGTGTCTTTTTCAAATCTGTAATATCTTGAAGAATACCTATTAGATAAGAAGCTTTTCCATTTTCCTCAAATACAACTTCACCCTGATTTTTCACATATTTTACTTTCTTATTTTTAAGAACTATTCTATATGTAATACTATATTTTGAGTTATTCTCTAATGTCTTTTTAATTACACTTTTTACATTTTCTAAATCATATTCATGAATATAACTTAAAAATTTTTCAAAAGTTGGCTCAAAAGATTTAACTTCCTCTTCAAAAATTGAATAAATTTCATCACTCCACCACAGTTTAGATGTAGTTAAATTAAGTTCTAAATTTCCAATATGACCAATATGTTGAGCTTCTTCAAAAGATTTTTTAATTCTGTTAAGCTCTATCTCTTGTTTTATATCCTCATCAATATCAATATAAAGTCCAACCATTCTAATAGTTTTTTTATCATCAAATATAGCTCTCCCTCGAAATAAAATCCATCTATAATCGTCTTTTTTTGTCTTCATTCTAAATTTAACCTCAAAATATTCACTATTTTTATTTAAGTGTCTTTCTAAGTTATTATTTATTTTATCTATATCATCTGTATGAATTAGGCTATACCAAGTTTTGTAATTATTCTCTATCTCACTATTACTAAAACCTAATATATCCTCCAACCTATGTGAAAAATATATTTTATTAGCCTCTAAATTCCAATCCCAAATACCAACATCACTACCAAGAAGTGCTAGTTTAAATCTCTCTTCACTCTCAAATATTTTTTTAGTTTTTAATTTTTCATCTTTTTCATCTATATATATTGTAATTTCCTCTTTAAATTGCATATTCTATTTTTCCTCTCCAAATAAAAATATTTCAGCAATTATAGTAGGGGATTGGATACAAATAACTATATTTAATATAGTTATTAAATGTTTTAAGTCATAATTCAAATAAATTTAGCAATAGGAGTTTAGTATGCCAGTACTTGATAGTTTTATGGTAGACCATACCAAAATGACGGCACCCGCAGTTAGAGTCGCAAAAAAAATGCAAACACCAAAAGGCGATAAAATAACTGTATTTGACTTAAGATTTTATAAGCCAAATGAAAATTTAATGAGTGGAAAAGCAATTCATACACTTGAGCATTTATTTGCAAGTTTTATTAGAGAACATTTAAACTCTAAAAATGTCGAAATTATCGATGTTTCTCCGATGGGTTGTAGAACTGGATTTTATATGAGTTTAATTGGTGAGCCAACTGAAGAAGTTGTTGCGAAAGCTTGGAAAAAAGCTATGAAAAGTATTTTGGAAGTAAAAGAGCAAAGTAATATTCCTGAACTGAATATTTTTCAATGTGGAACTTGCAAAATGCACTCACTTAAAAAAGCTCAAAAAGTGGCTAAATATGTGCTTAGTAGTGGTATTGGTGTTATGAAAAATGAAGATTTAGCACTAAGTGATGAAAACTTGAAAAAAATAGAAGAGAATAGCGGAAATTGCTAATTCTCCTACTTTATATAAATCAATTAAAAAGGAAATAAATGTCAAATATTCAGAGATTAGAAGAGTTATTAAAAGATGAAGTGTTAGTCGAAATTGAAGATTCAATTGATGAAATTTTTGAATTAATTGCTTCAAATCAAGCAAGTGATGAAGACAAAGAAGAACTTGAAGATTTAAAAGAGTTACATCTTGGATTTAAAGAGATGTTAGACGAACTTCAAGCTGGTGAAATTGATGAAGATGAAGCATTGGAAATTATAAATGATATTTTAGAGATGATGAATGAAGAAGATGAAGAGGATTAATTTACTCTAATCTTATCTCAAATTCCCCCTCTTGCTTAAGCAATTTTATATGTACATTTTTGGCTTTTTCCCAAGCAACTTTACCAAAATAAGATAAAGCCACACTTTTAACTTTTTCATCTACCAAAAACTCTCGTTTTCCACCTGCTACACTTTGACTTAAAAAGCAGTAAAATTTTATGTCACTATCATCAAGCTCAATATTAGCTAACAAATCATCGTGATTACTCAAATCTATAATTTCAACCAAATCTATATCTGCAATTTCACTTTTCCCTATCAATGTGTCAAGTAAAACTTTATTTTTTTTAGGGTTTAAAGTGTCAAATTCAATACTTTTCATTTTCCTTCTCTTAAATTGATTTTATTTCGTTTCTGATTTTTTTATTACTGTTGGCTTCTCAATTTTTTCGTGATTTTGTGTAGTTTGCGTCTCTGGTGCTTCAGAGCGAAACTCAAGCTTTTCAGCCTCTGGTAAATCTATATACTCTTGAATGTATCTCTCAACCAATACCCCCTCTTCAGTATTAAGCTTTTCGCTATTTTCATCAAACTCTTCAGCAAAAACACTCACACAAGCAAGAATAAACAAAGCCAAAAATAGCTTTTTCAACATTTTGAAAACTCCTTTATTTTTACTCAATATCGAAATATTATACTATCAAAAATCAGAAAAATTGCTAAATTTTTGTTTAAATTATTACAAAAATTTCTGTTTTTGGAATTAATTTAACCTATTTTTAATTTTTTAAGTAGTATTTTACACTCGTAAAAATAAATAAGACTAAATTAGTATTATTTAAATTTTAAGGAGGATTTTATGAATGAATTACAAGTAAAAGAAATTTTATCAACTGTAATGTATCCAGGATTTCAAAAAGATATAGTTACATTTAATTTTGTAAAAGATATAAAAATAGATGCTAATGTTGTATCAATCGATTTAGAAATAACCTCATCAGCCCAAGAAGTTGAACAAATGCTAAGAGGTGAAATTGGCTTTAAATTAAAAGAGGCTGGTGCTAGTGAAGTTAACATTAGCATTAATAAACCAAAACAAGCAAGAGAAACAAGCTCAAGAGGTAAAAATTTAGCTCCTCAAATCAAAAATTTTGTAATGGTAAGTAGTGGTAAAGGTGGAGTTGGAAAATCAACTACAACTGTAAATTTAGCAATCGCACTTGCAATGCAGGGTAAAAAAGTAGGAATTTTAGATGCCGATGTTTATGGACCAAATATTCCTAGAATGATGGGCTTAATCGGAGAAAAGCCACAAGTTGAGGGAAATAGTGTATTACCACTTGAGGCTTATGGAGTTGAAGTTATTTCGATGGGTTCGCTGATGGAAGAGGGACAATCGCTTATTTGGAGAGGTGCTATGGTTATGAAAGTAATCGAGCAATTACTTCAAGATATAAGTTGGGGAACTCTTGATGTGCTAATTATCGATATGCCTCCAGGTACTGGTGATGCACAACTTACTTTAGCTCAAAGTGTGCCTGTTAGTGCTGGAATTAATGTTACAACTCCACAAATGGTTTCGCTTGATGATAGTAAAAGAAGTCTTGATATGTTTGTAAAACTTCACATTCCAATAGCTGGAATAGTTGAAAATATGAGTGGTTTTATTTGTCCAGAAACTAACAAAGAGTATAACATTTTTGGTAAAGGTACAACTGAAGCTGTTGCAAAAGAGTACGACACTAAAGTTTTAGCACAAATTCCAATTGAACCATCAATTAGAGAGGGCGGAGATGAGGGTAAACCTATAACATATCACTATCCAGAAAGCCAAAGTGCAAAGAAATATATGAAATTTGCAAGTGAACTTTGGGAATTTATCGAAAAAATAAACGAAGAAGGTGGAGTAAGTAACGAAGCAATTCAACCTACAATCGGTGGTGCTTCAGCTTGTTCAACTCCAAAACAAGAACATTCACACTCTCACGGAGGCGGCGGGGGATGTGGAACTCACGGAGGAAGTGGTCAAGGTGGTTGTGGTTGTGGACACTAATTCCACTTTCTCTCTTCATTTAAAATAACCAAAAAATCAAAGCTTTTAAAAGGATGGAATTTGCAATTTATATTTGATGAAAAAGCAGGTGAAAAATTTTTAATAGTAGAAAACGAGACTTATAAATATTTATTTAAAGTTAGAAGACACAAATTAAACGAAAATATAAATTTTAGAAATTTGATAGATAAAAATATTTATAAATATAAAATAGTTGATATAAATAAAAAAGAGGCTAAATTAGAGTTAAAAGAAAGTAGCGAAAATGAGGTAATCTCTAATCGACATTTAGAGATTGCTTGGTGTATGATTGAGCCTAAAATTATCGAAAAAAATTTGCCATATTTAAATGAAATTGGTGTAAGTAAAATTAGTTTTATCTATTGTGAGAGAAGTCAAAAAAATTTTAAGTTAAATTTTGAAAGATTGAAAAATATTTTGATAAATTCAAATATTCAATGTGGTAGAACAAATTTAATGGAGTTTGAAGTTTTTAATTCACTAAAAGAGTTTATCTCAAAAAGAGATAACTTATTTATACTTGATTTTTGCGATAATAAAATAGAAAAAAATATGGATATAAAAACTATTTTAATCGGAAGCGAGGGAGGTTTTAGTGAAAATGAGAGAGAAAAATTAAATAAATTTAATAAAGTTGGATTTGATACAAATTTAATTTTAAGAAGTGAAACAGCAGTTGTCTCTATTGCTTCTAAAATTTTAATTTAATATTTAGCACTTAAAACACTTTTTTGCTAATTTTTTATAAAGTTGATAGTGTTAACTATAACTTAATTAACGAAAATAATTTAATTTTAAACTTTTTTAATATAATATTACAAATAAAAAAATACTAAGGAGACTAAATTGGCAAAACATCAATTTCAAACAGAAGTAAATCAACTACTGCATTTAATGATACATTCACTCTATTCAAATAAAGAGATATTCTTAAGAGAATTGATTTCAAATGCTTCTGATGCGATGGATAAACTTAAATTTTTGACTTTAACTGACGAAAATTATAAATATTTAAATTTCAATCCTAGAATTTTAATCACTTTTAATAAAGAGGCAAAAACTTTAACTATTAGTGATAGTGGGATTGGAATGAATAGTGAGGATTTAGTTGAAAATCTTGGAACTATTGCAAAAAGTGGAACTAAATCATTTTTGGAAAAATTAACTGGCGATGCAAAAAGAGATTCAAATTTAATTGGTCAATTTGGAGTTGGATTTTATTCAGCATTTATGGTTGCAAATAAAATTGAAGTTTTAAGTAAAAAAGCTACTGAAGACAGTGCACACAAGTGGATTAGTGAGGGTAATGGCGAATATGAGATAGTTGAAGCACTTAAAGAAAATTTTGGAACAGAAATTACACTTTATTTAAAAGATGATGAAGATGAGTTTTTGAGTGAATATAGAATTAAAAATGTGATTGAAAAATACTCAAATCATATTCCTTTTGCGATTGATTTAAAATACACAACTAGCGAAAAAATAAAAGAGGGCGAAAAAGAAGAAGATAAAGAGGTAGAAAAAGTTGAACAAATCAACAAAGCTTCGGCACTTTGGAGAATGAGTAAAAGTGAACTTAAAGATGAAGATTATTTTGATTTTTATAAAACAATTTCGCACGATAGCGATGAGCCACTTTTATACTCTCACAATAAAGTTGAGGGAACTCAAGAGTATACAACCCTATTTTATGTGCCTAAAAAAGCCCCGTTTGATATGTTTAGAGTAGATTATCAATCTGGAATAAAATTATATATTCAAAGAGTTTTTATAACTGATGATGATAAAGAGTTAATGCCAACTTATTTAAGATTTTTAAAAGGTGTAATTGATTCTGAAGATTTACCATTAAATGTAAGTAGGGAAATTTTACAACAAAATAAAGTTTTGGAAAAAATTAAAACAACTTCAGTTAAAAAAGTGCTTAGTGAATTTAAAAAATTAGCTGATAATGATAAAGAAAAATATAGCTTATTTTGGAAAGAGTATGGAAAAGTGCTAAAAGAGGGACTTTATAGCGATTATGCAAATAAAGAAGCACTTTTAGAAATTATGAGATTTAAATCTTTAAATAGTAATGATTTAATTTCGTTAGCTGAATACAAAGAGAGTATGAAGATAGACCAAAAAGATATATATTTTATTACGGGTGAAAATGAGAGTGTACTCAAAAATTCGCCACTTCTTGAAGTGTTTAAAGAAAAAGGAATTGATGTTTTAATTTTAAATGATGATGTGGATGCAATTGTAATGCCAGCAGTTCACGAATATAAAGAGACACCAATTAAACCAATTCAAGAGGCAAAATTTGATGAAAAAGAGTTAGATGTAAGTGAGTATCAAGAAATTTTAAATAAAATTAAAAATATCTTAAAAGATGATGTAAAAGATGTAAAAATTTCTCAAAGACTTTCACAAGCTCCTAGCTGTATAACATTTGATGCAAATGACCCAGATTACCAGATGCAAAGAATGTTTGCACAAATGGGACAAATGGCTAATATGCCAAAAGTAAAACCGATACTTGAAATTAATCCAAAAAGTGAAATTTTTACAAAATTAAAAACAAACACAGATGTAGATAGCGATACTTTCAATGATATTACAAATTTATTACTTGACCAAGCTAAAATGCTTGAGGGTGGAAAAGTCGAAAATATCGTAGAATTTAATGCAAGATTAAATAGAATTATGACAAAAGCAATTTAGCTTTTTGTCTTAAACTTTCATCTCTTGCCCTAATCTATAAAGTGCAAAATCGTATTTTATCGGGTCAAGTGGGTCAAACTCCCTCAATTTCTCCGTTATTAACATCGCCGATTTTAAATCATAACTTTTTCGATTTAATAAACCAAGCTTTTGCGAAACTTTAAAAGTGTGAGTATCAAGGGGCAATATTAAATCTTTTTTATCAACTCTACTCCATAATCCCAAATCCAAATTATCCTTTCTAACCATCCATCTTAAATACATATTCCACCGTTTATATGGCGAAGTTTTATCCAAACTTCCAACCAAAAAGTTATAACCTTGCGAAGTGTAACGATTAATTTCATATATTTTAGATATTAATCTTTCTAATCCTTTAAGTACTAAATTTTGCTCTTTATACCCACTATAAAAAATATTTTCTAAACTATCAATATCTTTTAATCGCTTAATAGTTATAAAAAATTCAGCCACATCAACCGAAGTTTGAAATCTATAATAGTGATTTTTCAACTCTTTATAAATTGTTTCATCTTTTTCATTTAATAAATCAAAATTCAAACTTCTCAAAAATTTAACTATTAATGAAGCTTTTCCATAAGCAAACAATGCACAAATTAAGCCAATATACTCATCATTATACTTTCTAGCAACCATCAAAGGGTCAGGCTTCTCCTCGCTAAGTTCATCATAAGAGTTTCTAAAATTTATCTCTTTATCCAATCTCTCTTTTAATGCTAAATCCATAATTCGCCTTTTTGTTAAATAAAATTTATTCTATATGAGTTTGTCTTAAGTTTCAATGTTCTAAAATCTACAAAAAGGAGTTTTTATGAAAATAGCAATAAGTGGTGCTAATGGATTTGTGGGACGAAGTTTAATAGGTTTTTTAAAAGATTTTAATTATGAATTTATAATGATTAATAGAGGTGATTTTAATTTAAACATCGATGAATTTAGCCAAAAATTAAATGGTGTTGATGTAATTGTCAATTTAGCAGGAGCTCCAATCATCAAAAGATGGAGCGAAAAGTATAAAAAAGAACTCTATTCAAGTAGAATTGAAACTACAAAAAAAATTTCACAAGCTATAAAAAAAATGGATTTAAAACCAAAACTTTTTATTTCAACTTCGGCAGTTGGAATTTATGATAATAAAAGAGTTCACAGTGAAGATGATTTTGAATATTCAAATGACTTTTTGTCAAAACTTTGCCAAGATTGGGAAGCCCAAGCCTTAAAATCAAAAGAGGATACAAATATAAAAGTTGCAATTTTTAGATTAGGAGTAGTTTTAGATAAAAATGATGGGGCTTTATCTAAAATGTTGCCTCCATTTAAGTTAGGAATTGGCGGAACTATCGGAGATGGTATGCAAGGCTTTTCATTTATTCACTTAAAAGATTTGCTTAGAGCTTTTAAATTTGTGATAGAAAATAATTTAGATGGAGTTTTTAACCTTTCAACACCAGAACCAACAACAAACAAAGGCTTAACTAAGACTTTAGGTAAAGCATTAAATCGCCCAACTTTCCTACCTCTTCCAGCATTTATTTTAAATTTAATTTATGGAGAGGGTGCTAAAGTTTTAACAGATGGTCAACAAATGATACCAAAAAGATTGATGCAAGAGGGATTTGAATTTGAGTTTAAAAATATAACTCAAACTATTGAAAATATAGTTTGAGTTGGGCATTTTCTGTTTATTTGATTATTGAAATTTCTTAAATCTTTAATGGCACTTTTTCTAATTTGAATTTTCATTTTTCAAATACTCATCAAATGCTATACTCTCTTCATCTCTTGTTTTTTTTAAAAGTTTTAAATCACAAATATCATCACTACACTCAAGCCTAATACCAATTCTCACAAATAATTCAATAAGTTAACTTAACCGCATTCATAATATAATCGTATTGCGAAATATTTTTGATACTATCATTTGTTATTTTATCCAAAATTTCAGAAACTTCATCCATCAAATTTTGCAAACTATTGAAAATCTTCGATTTAATGGGCTTTTTGATATCTTGCCACAATCTTTCAATCGGATTTAAATCAGGTGAATATGGTGGTAAAAAAATAAAAGAGACATTCTCTGGAACTTTTAAGGCTTTTGCGCTGT
>DZAZ01000069.1 GCA_022729755.1 Helicobacter cetorum
TATCTCTGGTATCAAACATTGAATACTCAGATTGACCAATACTATGCCACATTAAACCATTATATTCAATAGCTATCTTTTTCTCAGGTATATAGATGTCTAATTCTTTACCATTTAAAACACATCTATCTGAATTAATTATACTATAAGGAATTAAATTTTTAATAAAATCTATTAGCTCAAATTCTGGTTTTGATATGGTATTTGGTGTACATTTAGGGCAATTTCTTGGTTTATTTACACGACCATTATTAAACATTAAATTAAATTCTCCATTACATTTTAAACATTTAATTTTAATAGGTTTATTTAATTTAATATAGTTTAAAACTTCAAAATTATTATTTGATATATTTTGTATATTATGTTCTTTTTTATTTTGGACTATTTTTGAACCTGGAGTATTCTGATAAATAGAGCATTCTTTACAAGTTTTTTGATAACCCTTTAATCCATTAATGAATTTTAATTCGGTTGAGCAAGAACATCTTTGTATCTCTGTTATGTTATTTTTTAAACAATAGAATCTCTCAGCCCAATAGACATCTTTGCTAAGAAAATTAGTTAAAAATAATATATATTCTAACTTATCTTTATTGATTCTATAATCAAGCATATTAATATTATTATTTTGCTTTTTGTTTTGCTTTTCTTCGATAAAGTCTAAAATAATAGAGATATCTATATTATGATTGAATTCTTTTAAATCTCTTATCTTTTTGTAATGAGCTTTAAAATCAAAATCTACAGAAATACCTTTCTTAGCTTTATTTGAGCATTCCGCTGAGCAATACTCTGAATTAAAAACTTCAGTGGACTTATTTGAGAATTTTACAAAACCAAAGCAACCATCAAGTAAGCATTTTTTATGCTCTGAAATGTTTAATTTTAAACATTTTAACATATCTATTAGTCTTGGATTGAGTTGTAGAAAAGAAGTTAATTCTTGGATTTCTTGAATTTCTTCGGGAGTTATTTTTTTAAGTAAAGTTGCAGAAAAATTATTATTTCTATCTAAATATTTTACATATGTACTCAAGATTATATCTTTTTACAGATTATATAATCTTGAGCTTAATTTTTACTTAATCTTCTTTAAGCGCCCATTACAGATGCAAACGAACGAGTTCCAACATTTGTAAATGTTAATAAAATAAATTCAGCAGCGTAGTTTGGCTTGATGTAAATATCCACTCTAAGCTCATTTTTTGAAATAATATCGCTCGTGTTATTCGACTCATCACAGATAACCAAAAAGTCCACAATCCCTCTACCAGCTTTTATAGTTGTTAGGTAAGGCTTGAACATTGCTAAAATAGCATTTCTTGTATAAGAGTCATTGAATTCGAATACTTGTGACCTTGCAGCTTTTACTGCACTTCTCTCAAGCGTATTGAATAAAGTTCTAACATTTATTCTATCGAAACTTGATGCTAAAGGATGGAGAGTTTTATTACCCCAAATTAAATGACCAGAGCCAGGGAATGAAACAATTGGATTAATTCCATTTTTATATAGATTATCACGCTGCGCTTGAGAAGGTGTAAACGCTAGTCTATCTATATTTTTTAGAATTCCTCTTTTTACCCCCGCAGAAACCCACCAAGCATCCTGTAATTGGGAAGTTTGACATCTTACGCCTGCAACATCCCCAGCTACATTGATATATCTGAATTTTTTATTATATTTATCATAGATTCTAAAATAGTTAGCAAAAAATGCACCAAACATAGACCTTGTTAGCATAATAGAATCGCCTCTCTGGCTATAATCTACTTCGGTAATATAATCAATAGCATTTTGTGTAGCAACACCTGATTTCTTCTCTACTGTATCTTTATATCTTGAGCCAATAAATGCTACACAATCCTTTCTGGCATCAGCAAGGTCAATTGCTATATTTTGATTATCATAATCACCAGATGTGTATTCATTACCTATAATAACATCTATCTCAAATCTTTCTTTATCATCAACTGTAAAGTATGCAGTTCTTAAGGCCCCAACACTTACAGTAGGGACTCTCCCACCTTTTGAAAATAGATTGGTAGTTGCTATACCATTTGCCGCTGGTGTACCTATAATAATCTTACCTGTTGAGTCAGTAGCCCAACCATATTTATCACAAACTAAATAAGTACAAGGAATATCTTTAATATCTTCATTTTCAATACAATAAATTAAAGAAGATTGGTCGTTTATAACATTTAGAATATAATTACTTCTATTATTACCATCAACTGCAAGTTTATCAAAAGAAACAATATAACTCTCTATAACATCACCCATCTTAAACATAATAGCTAATTGGTCTTTTTTTGGATAGTATTGATATAAATTTGTTAAATATATATACTCTGTATTAGAATCATTTTTATTTTGAAACGCAATAGCATAATTTTTTCCACCAATAAACTCAAAATCTGAAGGGTTTGCAATTGCTATTTCCACAACATCTTGTGAAGCAGTTTTATTAAAAAACTTAAGTTTAGAACTCGCAATATCACCACTTAAAAATGTAGCAAAAGGATTAAAATCATTTGACATATTATAATTCCACTCATCTTTATTTTTAATAATATCATAAGAGTAATTAAATCGTCTCTGGGAAGCATCAGGTGTAAAATCTAGTGTAGAGTCTACATAGTCGATATTTTGTGAAGATATAGCATAAGCGTTTAATGGCTTACCATTACTATCTACAGCACCTCTGATAAAAGCTTGTGTCCCACCGTTTAAATGTCTTATAGAATTAATAAAGACATCATCACCAGCACTAACAGTTGCTATATTAGTTTCTATAGCTGCTTGGCCAAGAGGTGAGTGTAATGTAACTCTTAAAAGCTGGGGTGCTTTAGTAGGGTCTGTAGCTCTTCCATCTTCCTCTTTAATAGATTCAAGAGCAACAATAGTATATACCATTTCACTTGAGCCTAATGTTATCCAATCACCTAAACCATAAGAATAATTATAAGTATCAGATGTTGAGATATTAACAGTGTTATTTGATGTCATATCTGTTGGTAATACATCATCATAAAGTTTAAATATTCTTTGTTTAGCATCATTTGCAGCTGGTGTAGAATTAATATCTGCTGTTTCATACGCTCTTGAAATGATTAATTGATTTGCATAATCTAAAAATTTATAACATTGAAACCATTCATTGTAGTTAGTATCTGATGGATAGCCAAATACCTGCTCAAGTTCTAATTTATTTGTTATAACATAAGGTTGCTCAACAGGGCCCCTTAAAAAATTACCCGCAAAAAACGCGACATTATTTGATATATTTGGGACTATAGTCGAAGCATCTACCTCTTCGATATAAACTCCCGGTGAAAGCATATTTGCCATTTTTTTCCTTTTATTTTTTTTGGTCAGGTAAGTGTATTAAGTTTACTGTTCTTGATTATAGACTCTCCATCTATAAAAGCAACTTTAAGTCTATCCTAACCTGCCTACTTTATTTATATTTTTTACTTATTCCACTTTAAGCAATTTGTATGAGCTCCACACCATTCATATCCCTCAGGACACTTAGCATCAGGATAACCAGGCGTGTAGATATTATCTATAATTACTGTATGTGGAGGTAGAATATCCTTAGGAGGCTCAACAGGAGCTACAGGAGCTACAGGAGCTACAGGAGCTACAGGCTCAACAGGAGCTACAGGCTTTACAGGCTCAACAGGAGCTACAGGCTTTACAGTTTCAGCAATTTTTAAGTTTAGTTTTTTATTTTTTTTAAATAAAATAACTCCCCCACCAGCTAAAGCTATTATTAAAACTATTAGAACAAATGACATTTTTTTTCCTTATATAATTGTAAGAGCGCTTTGGGCGCTAAAATATTTAAAGAAAGCTTAGCTTTCTAACCACCTAAAGACTCTATATATTTATATCACCAAAGCTTTAAGCAAAAAAATTTAAAGAAAAAAATAAGCTTAATTGTATATAATTATTTAAACTTGAAAGGAAATATGATGGAAGAATATGAAGCAAAAAAAGCAAAATTTAATACTATCTTAAGTAAATATTTTGAAGATTTTAATAATTGGCCTTTTCAGGATGTTATAGAAAGTTCCGAAGGTGTAGAAATAATCGTAGATGGTTTATTTGCTGATAAATTAATAGAGGAATTTGGGAGCACAGATATAATTAATACTATACTAAAAGACGCTTTAGTAGATATGTGTTCAAATTAAGCAAAAGTTAAGCAAAGTTATTATATAATACTTTAAATAAAAAAAGGATTGTTATGTTTTATACAAATTTGACTACTAATGATATTCGAGTTATATCCAATGCTGTAAATGAATTTAACAAAAGCGAAATAGCTCTAAATTCAGATACTAAACTTCCTCTAGTTAGAAATCTTGTTAGAGCTGAATGCTCTAGTGTTGAAACAGTTATGTCTGAAATAGAGAATAAGTATAAAGCTTTAAGAAAATCTGAGAATGAATTAGGTAGATACTTCAGCTCAAAGAATTCAAGAAGTGGCTTTTAATGTTTAATATATTAAAAGAATTTAATTCAACAAATTCAACAAACGATAAGCTTGAAGTTATGAAAAAATATAAAGACAATCCATTAGTCTTAGAAGTATTCTCAAAAGCTTTAGATAAAGTTAAGTGGACTTGGAGTATAAGTCTTAAAAATATTCCTCTAACCCAAAATAAGAAAGAGAATGATTTGGTATGGGCATTAAAATCCTTAGAGGCTCTCCATAGAAGAGAATATACAGGCAATTCAGCTATTATTTTCTTAACTAATATTCTGAGCTCTTTATCAGAAGAGGATGCTTATGTTATTGAGAGAATTATTGATAGAGATTTAAAAATCAATTTTGGTAAGTCAGGATTTAATAAGGTTGTATCTCCAAAAAACCAAATTACAAAACCTCCTTATATGCGTTGCTCTATTTATGGTGAAAAAACATCTAAAAAAATCTCCTATCCAGCTATAATACAACTTAAGGCAGATGGAAGTTTCTGCTCTGTTACTGTTGATGGTGGAGCAGTAACATTCAGCTCAAGGTCAGGTGAAGAAAAAAATCTCCCACATTTAAAAGAAATTTTTAAGACTTTTGGGGACGGTGTTTATATTGGTGAGCTGTTAGTTAAGGGAGTAGAAAATAGAGCCTTGGTAAATGGTCTACTAAACTCTGATGAGCAAAAAGATGATGTTTATATTCAATTGTGGGATTATGTCAGTTTAGATGAATACAGCAGAGGTAAAGATAAGAATAATAAAACTATTTATGCAGAAAGATTTGAGCAATTGCAAAATGAACTAGCAGAAAATTATTCAGATTTTACCCAAATTATTGAGTCATATGAAGTACAAAATGTCCAAGAGGCTTTACAGTTTGTATCCAGCTGGATGAATTTGGGATTTGAGGGTGGAATTTTGAAAGATTTAAATAATATCTTTTTAGACCACACCTCACCTACTCAGCTTAAATTAAAATTAGAAATTGACGCTGATGTTAGGATTGTAGGATTTTCAGAAGGAACTGTAGGAACAAAGAGAGAGAAGACATTTGGGGCTATTATTTTTCAAACAGATGATGGTAAAGTTAAAGGACAAACATCTGGTTTTACAGATTCAGAGCTTGAAAGGATTAATCAAAATAGAGATTTTTATATTGGTAAGATTATGACAGTTCAATTTAATGATATTACTAAATCCAGAGAGAAAGATACCTGGGCACTCTCACATCCAAGATTTAAAGAGTTCAGAGATGATAAGACCAAAACAGATACCTTTTTGAGAATTGAAGAAATGAAACATATGGCTATGATGTTGAGTTAGATAAGTTAAATAAATAAGGATAAGAAATGAAAAGATTAAATAATATAGTCAATATTATAGTCTTAATAGGTTTGATTATAATAGGAATTGCTGTAATAACTTCTATTGGTTACGCATTATATCTATGGGGTGCTACTGGAGCACCTTTTGGATTTTCTATCTGGAGTGGGTTTCTTTTGTGGTTAATAATGATAGCCACAGGAGGAAGTATAATTGCTTTAGGTCTTTTTACAGAGAGTTTTTTAATCAAAAGAGGAAAAAAGTATTAAAAAGTTTAGCTTAAAGAATATAGCCTTTGTTATAGTAATGTTAGGTTTGATTATTGTGGTATCATCTACAATAATTTCTCTTGGCTATATATTGTACTTATGGAGTTTTATTTTATATGGACCTGTAGGTATAGCTTTAGCAGTTTCTATTTGGAGTGGGGTTATTTTGTGGTTAAAAATGATGATTATAGCTGGGATTATATTAGTTACTGGCTTTTTCTTTGAAAAAATTAAAGGATAATAAAAATGAAAATAACAGGGCAAGTTGGCGGAGACCATTATGAGAAAATGAAAATTCAACCAACAGAATATATTATTGCGAATGATTTAGGATTTTGTGAGGGATGTATTATTAAATATATTTCAAGGTGGAAAGATAAAAATGGTATAGAGGATCTAAAAAAAATTATCCATTACTGTAATATATTAATAAATAATGAAGTGGAAAATAAAAGACTATCACCAGATTGTCCTAATTTGCAGGAAACAGATTATATAGTAAGGAAAGGTTTTCGCCCTATGGAGCAACCAGTACAATTTAAAGACTCTATACCCGAAAGTAAAAAACTTTTCAACCCTGATGAAATTTTAGGTCTTTTTGATAGTGTTTTCCAAAAAATAAACTAAAAAACTAAAAAATGAAATTATTTGTTTTGATGCATCCTGAAGTTGAAGCAGGGTGGGTTTATTTAGATAGATTGGATATTGAGAGGGAAATGAAGCTGCTTATAGACAAGCATCCAAATATAGGACTTCAAAAATTAGAAATTAAAACTTTTAGCACCAAAGACCCTAAAATAATTTCCGCTATAGGGAAAAGCTATCCTGAATATTTAATTTAATCAACTTTGTTTCAAAGCAAATATAAATATACTAAACTTTATTAATTAAAAGGCTCTAAATGGTAGAACTTACTGGTGTAGAAATAGATGTTTCGGCATCTTCTAGCACAGATTGGTATATTAAATTTACAGAGGGTGTTTATTCTGATTTAGATTTTGATAGAATTATACCAGCTTTCAAACTAACATTAGACAGTAATGATTATAAAGATTATAATGTAGGTACTGCTTGGAAGATAATGTACGATTATCTTAAAATGTCTCCCTATCTAGTGCAGATTGGTTCCACAGAGTGTGGGGCTAGTGGGGTTGAAATTGGAGGGTTTATGATAGCCACTGACTGTAAGATAAGATTCCTTCATCCAAATAATAATTGTGTTGTTTATAATAGAATATTTTCAACAGATTTTGATTCAGATTACGACGGGACAGACGATACACACAATATTTGTCTTTAAGACTCTAAAGAGTCTCTAAGAGTCCAAAGAATCCAAAGAGTCCAAAGAGTAATCAGAATTTATAGAATCAAAGATTTGCTCTCTAAATTCTCTTAATCTAGCCTGCTCTTCATAGTCTGTGCTCCCATCATCCTGCCCACCTATATCTAATAGACTTAAGAATTCTTTAGTCTTAACCTCAGAATTCTCAATTTTTAACTCTTGGACAAATAGTTTATAATCATCAAATCTTCTATTCTCCATAAAGGGGGCGAATACAAGAGCTAAAGACATAACAGCATCATCAAAATAGCCTGACTCTGCGACATACTTACCACTAGAATCTTTTGTAAATGTATAAAGCTGTTTTAGAGTCAAATCTGAGTTTATTAAAAGCTTTCCTTCTTCCAAAAATAATCTTAATAAATTTAAAATTAAGCTTCTTGACTTTACTGTAGTCCTAAAACCTGTATATTTCTTAAACCCAACTTTCCCATCAATATTTTTATCTCTATACAAATTTTCATATTCATAAACATTAAATAAAGTATCTGTTATGGATTGCCCTGCACCTTCATTATTCTCAATTATTATTAATGCATTATTATACCAGAGTCCAAGCTCATTTAATTGCTCAGGCATACTAATATAGTCACATTGAATATTAGCATAGGCAACTTGCTCAAAAGGGAATCTTGATATATTTACTACATTAATACTAAAAAAATCTATCCCGTCTTTAGCTGGGTCAACACAAACAATATAAAAATTTTCTGGTTCAACATCTTTATATACATTTAAACCGTACAAAATTTTTTCTTTAGATGTTTGCTTTTGAGTCCTGTCTTCTATTAATCTTAAAGTGTCCGCACCGACTAATGTATCACTTGAGCCTAAAAATTCATTCTCTTCTGTTTGAGCGAAAAACTTTTTACCAAATCTTTTGATAATTGTTTCTTTATATAGGTCAGGCGGGATTGGATTACCCCCTTTATCAAAGTGTGGTACCTCTCTCCAATCATTTTGTATCAGAGTCATATCATTTAAATTTTGTTTAGCTAATTCAACAATATTAGCCCAGTGGTTTTTACCATTAGAAGTTGAGGTATAAATCAATTGTTTAAAGGATAAGGAAGACATAGTAGGAATAATTGAGTCAAGCATTTCCTCCCATAATTGCTTATTAATAAAACCAACCTCATCGCAAAATAATAAAGATATTGTATCCCCCCTAAAGCTATCTGCTGAAGGAGAATCTGTTAGGAATCTTGTCCCTGTATTAGCTAGAGTTATATCAGATTTATTCCATACTCCTACACATTGCATCATCCAAATAGGTAACATTAAAAAAATTTGCTTAATTTTAGTTAGGACTTCTCTTGCTGTTCTGGGTTTATTAGCAACAATACCTATATTTAATGGTTGAGGGTGGAAATTTCCTCTCCAGAGAAGATAGGAACCAACTGTTATTGTATTATGACTTAATATATCATTAGTATAATAACAGTTTTTTGTTCCTTGTGACCCTAAGGACTCCTTGGACCCCAAGGAAATATCATACATATTGCTTGAAGTTTTTAATTTTTGGACTCTTAGGACTCTTTCAAAACCTGTTTTTGTTTGTATTAAACAGCCTAAAGAATCTTTAGCATAAACTTCATTATTATCTTTATCCATTAGAATGTGTGTATCAGCACAAATTAAACTACTTGTTTCTAACTCTATTTTATATTCTTTATATTTAATTGTTTTATGGATTTGAGTTATGTCTTCATAGCCAGAAGGTGTTTCAACTTGATAATCAGCAATGTTAAAGCTTTTGATAAATTTTCTTTTGGTTATATCAGAAAGCTTCACTGTATCCTCTATGCTGTTTAAATTTTGCTACTTTGGATAAGTCTAAATATCCGTTTAGACCAATTTGGACTTTACTGTTGTATTTGAATATTTCTCTCATCTTTTCTTTTCTCTTTTACTAATTATATTATATTAAGCTTAAGAATTAATTAGCTGAGAGCTTTTTGGATATAATTTACTAACCTACTGAATAAACTTGGATTTTGCTGTTTCTCTATCCTCTTGTAAAACTCTCCTATTTGTATTCTCTCTATTTGGTTTGTTTGTTTGTTCTTTATGCTTATGGAAGTATTAAAGAGGACACACTTCCCACTCTGCCTGCTGAAGGAGACAGCAGTATCATTCAAGCTAATCAAAGTATCCTCTAATCTATCTTGATAATCTCTAGGCTCTGGTCTTTGAATACCATTCTTTGTTTGGATTTTACAATAATATTTTCTAAAATATTTAAAATCATTTAGACATTTATCTATTTCATTAGAATGTATTTTGGACATTATGAGCTCTGTATTAGCTTTCTTGAGTGTCTTAATTCCATTATAAGAAACTTTTGAGCCATAAGTATCTTGATAATGTCCTTCATTCTTAATAGGTTCAAGTATCTCAATTAAGGCATCGTGCTCTTCATAAGTCCAATCTGTTTTATTTAAACAATAATCAATAAAATCTGCATCATTTTGGATAGTTTCTTTTACTTCTTTTAATTGTTCTTTATCGAAAGAGCTGAATTTTTTTGCTAATTTTAAAATCTTTTCATTTTTTGAGAACTCTTCCAATTTTAGCCCTCCCCCTCTTCCTCTAATAATTCATCTAAATTCATTTTTTTAGACTCACCTTTAGATTCCTGTATTGAGTCTATAATTTGCGGAGCTAATTTATAAACTTCAGATAAAACTTTTGAGGAATCGAGTATAATCTTGCTTAAAGATGTATGCTCGTCAAGTAGTCTAAAATCTTCTTTAGCAAAATTTTCCATTAAAGTCTCAGACAATTTTGAGTTATTTGCTATTTGGGAAAGCAAAGCTCCCCGAATCTTTTCAAAGTCCTCTAAATATTTATCTTGAAATTCTTTTTTATTCATCAACCAACCTTAAGTGGTCCTTTTAAATAGTATACATATAAACAGAGCCTTTATTGCACACTACTTTTTGGTAAACCTTACCCCAAATCTTCAGTCATCAAAGAAAATTCTCTCAAGGAAATTTGCCCGTTCTCTGTAATTCCCTTTAAGACGCTTAATTTATATTTAGTATAAGAACCAAAAG
>DZAZ01000070.1 GCA_022729755.1 Helicobacter cetorum
TAAGTTTTGCCAAAACACTCTCATCATAAGCACCATCAAATTTAACTGTGAAAGTTTTAAGTTTTTCTTTAAATTTTGAAGCAAAAGCCACTATCAAATTACTATCTATTCCACCACTTAAAAATGCTCCAACTTCCAAATCACTACTTAAAAGCCTATCTTCTACACTTTTTGAAAATTTCATTTCTAACTCTTGCAAGGCTTGATTTAAAGTTAAACTTTTTTGATTTTCATAATATTTCATTAAGTTAAAATATTTATATTTTTTTATCTCAAGATTTTTTAAATCAACTTCCATAAAATAACTAGCTTCCAACTCGAAAACATCTTTATAAGGAGTGTAACTTTTAAAGAAAAATCCACTTCTTAAATACGAATAAATCGCATCTTCATCTATTTCTAAGCCATTTATTTCTAAGAGATTAAAAAGCGATTTTATCGCATTTATTTCACTTGAAAATACAAAACTATTTTTATCAAGATAGTAATAAAGTGGTTTTTTTCCCATTCTATCTCTTGCTAAAATTAATTTATTTTTATCTTTATCAACAATCGCAAAAGCAAACATTCCATCAATCATATCAAACATAAACTCTTTAAATTTAATATATAAATATAAAAGTGTTTCAGTATCAGAATTTGTTTTAAAATTAAACTCTTTTAAATTTTCTCTTAATTCAAAATGGTTATAAATTTCACCATTAAAAATAATAGAATAATTTTGAAAGTGCATAGGTTGATGTCCATCTCTCACATCTTGAATTGAAAGTCTATTGTGAATTAGTGCAAAGTTATCTTTTGTATAAATACACTGCTCATCTGGACCTCTATGAAGTAACCTATTTTTGATAGTTTCTAAATTATATTTTTGATAATTTATAGCCCCAGCAATCCCACACATTTTACCTCTTTAAAATTTTATTTTATTATATCAAACTTTTTTGGTACTATTAAAGTAAATATTTAAAAGATGAGGTAGCTTTATGCAAAGTAAAATTCAAGAAGAGTTGATTTCAAATGTGATTGATGCAACTGATGATTTGATATTTTATAAAAATAGTAGTGATTTAACTTATACGGGGTGTAATAAAGCATTTTTAAACTTTTTGGGAATGCCTAAAAGTAAAATTATTGGTTGTAATAATTCTGATTTACTTGATGTTGATGATGCAAAAAAATTAACTCAAATTGAAAAACAAGTACTACATTATAAAAAAACTTACACTTATGCGAGTTGGTTTAAACGATATGATAACAAAAATATCTATTTTGAAGTTAAATACTCGCCCCTAAAAAAGGCAAATGGTGAAATTTTGGGAATTGTCGGAGTTGCAAGAGATGTCACAAAAGAGTTGCAAATAAAACAAAGGCTTAAAAATATAACAATTGGAATGGGTGAGGGGCTTTATGTTTTAGATGAAAATGGAATTTGTACATTTATAAATCCTGCTGGACTTAAAATTTTGGGTTATAAAAAAGAGGAAATTCTAGCAAAAAGAATTCACGATTTAATCCATTATAAAACGATAGATGACATTGAAGTTTCGTTTGAAGAGTGTCCGATAGATAATGTTATTAAATACAGTAAAATTTATAAAAATGCAAATGAAACTTTTTTAAATAAAAATAAAGAATTTTTAAATGTAAGTTGTACATCTACTCCACTTATTGAAAATGAAAAAATAGTTGGTTCAATTACAGTTTTTAACGATATAACGGAATTAAAAAAGACAGAAGTTGCACTAATTGAAGCAAAAACAAATGAAATTGAATTGTTAAAATATCAAGAGCGATACCACTCAATGCAACAAAAAAATGCTTTTAATAAACAGTTAAAAATAATAAATGATGATTTAAGTAATATTAAAATTGAAAATTTATGTATTGAAACTTATTTCAAACCACTTGATATTTTAAGTGGCGATAGTTACGGAACTATCTATTTAGGAAATGGTAAAAGTTTTTTTTGTTTGGTTGATGCGATGGGAAAAGGACTTTCAGCTTCAGTAACTTCAATTCAAACAATTTCATTTATAAATCACTCCGTAAAAATAGCTTGTGAAAAAGATGATTTTAGTTTAATTAAAGTGATTGAAGATTATCAAAACTACATAAAAAGGCATTTACTAGAAGATGAATTAGTAGCAATTTTATTTATGGTTTATGATTTAAATAAAAATAAGTTTTATATTGCAAATTTTGGAATGCCACCGATTTTACTTCATACAAAAAGTGATGATATAACTTTTATAAAGGCAAACAACACCCCGATTATGAGCTTTTTATTATCTAAAAATATAAATGAGTATGATATTTTAGATTTAAAAAAGATTTTAATTTATAGCGATGGATTAAATGAGAGTTTAGCAAAAGATGGGAATTTATATGCAAGTTATTTGAAAGATGATTTTTTAAATAATTTTTCAAAAAAAGATTTATTATCTAAAATAAAAAGTAAAATTGAGTGTTTTGATGATGATGTAACTTTTATTTTGCTTAGTATTTTGCCAAAAGATTTAATTAATTCAAAAATCTTTAAGTGTAAAAATTCCATTAATGAAATTGATAAAATCCTAGAAAATGTTAGATGTTATTTTGAAGAGTTAGAGATTGAATTTATGAGTATTGAAAATTTATCATTTGTAATGTATGAGCTTTTAATGAATGCTTATGAACACGGTAATTTAGGAATTAGTTTTGAGTTAAAAGATAGATTAATGCAAGAAGGAACTTATGATGAGTATATAAAAAATCATTCAAACTTAAGTGAAAATTTAGCAAAAAATATAACTGTCAAAGTTGAAAAATCTCACTCAATTCAAAATAATTTTTTACAAATCACAATAATAGATGAAGGAGATGGATTTGATGTTGCAAAAGTGTTTAAATATTTAAATTTCACACAAAATTTAAAATATAATGGAAGAGGGATTTTGATGAGTGAAAATTTAAGCGATGGAGTTTTTTATAACTTCAAAGGAAATGAAGTGAGTGTAATTAAATATCTTACTTAACTATTTGTGCAAACTCTTTGAAAATATAACTACTTTCGTGAGGTCCAGGACTTGCTTCTGGATGGTGTTGAACTGAAAATATGGGCTTATTTTTATATTTCACGCCTTCAATCGTATTATCAAATAAATTTATATGAGTAATATCAGCTATCTCTTTAATTGACTCTGGCACACTATAATTGTGATTTTGAGCCGTAATTTCCACACTTTTAGTTAAATTTTGAACGGGATGATTTCCTCCGTGTTGTCCAAATTTTAATTTATAAGTATCGTATCCGTGAGCTATTGAGAGTATTTGATGACCTAGACATATACCAAACATTGGTATATTTTCATTTATTAATTTTTTAATTTCAGCCACTTCTTCAAAAAGTACAAGTGGGTCACCAGGACCATTTGATAAAAATATTCCTCCAATTTCACCACTTTTAAATCTATTTATTAAATTTTCAGCTTTAAAATTTGATGGAATAACTTCAACTTCAAGTCCAACTGAAGTTAATTCATTTAAAATATTTCGCTTAATTCCAAAATCAATTGCTACTATTTTTTTATTAGTTTTAGGTTGATTATAACTCATACTTTGGTGATTCCAAATTCCAAAATTATGAATATAAGTTTTCTTTGTTGAAACCTCTTTAATATAGTTTATTTGCTCAATTCTAGGAGAATTTTCAAGTATTTTTTTAAGTTCATCTTTATCACTAACTTCAGTTGAAGCTATCATCATCATTGAGCCATTTTCTCTCAAAGTTTTAGTTAAAAATCTAGTATCAATATCGCTAATTCCTAAAATATTATGCTCTTTTAAAAAATTTGCTAATGAATCTTTTGCTCTAAAGTTTGAATAATTATCATTATAATTTCTTACAATTACTCCACTAGAGTAAACTTTATTACTCTCCATATCATTTGGATTTACTCCAACATTTCCAATTTCAGGCATTGTAAAAGTTATAAATTGACCAGCATAACTTGGGTCAGAAATTATCTCTTGATAACCACTCATTGAAGTGTTAAATACAATTTCTCCAACTCTGCTTCCACTTGCACCAAAACTTTTGCCTTTTAAATAAATCCCATTTTCAAGGTAAATCCAAATATTCACAGCATTCCCCTCTTTTTTAACTCTTCTTCATAAATTTTTTGAAAAATTATATCAAACTCTTCTGTTCCTGCGATTAATTTTCGCTTATAATTATCTATTTTTTCAAACACTATATCTTCTATTTTTTCAAATGAGTTTACATATTGCGAAATTGCATTATAAATCACATTTTTTACCTTATTTTCAGCAACTGAATACTCTATTAAATCTTCATTCCAAAGTTCATCTAAAATTTCGTGTGCTACATTATTATATCTATCTTCATAAGTTAAAATTAAATCAAATTCAGGTGCAAGTCTTTTTTTCACAAGCCAAAATAGTTGTTTATAATCAGCCCTTAAAAACTCAATATCATCTTCACTCTCTTCTAGTTTTTCTTTGACTTTCTCTTCAAGTGCTAACTCTTTTTTTATATCCTCATCGATAATTTTTTTAATTACATTTTTTACAGGCTCTATTCCACTTTTCATTTCAATAAAACCCGAATTTAGCAAATCTATCGTAATTTTATTTGCAATATAAGGCGAGTGAGGAAGTCTTATTCTCATTAAAGTACCTTAAGATTAATTTTTTATGATTTTATCTTAAAAAAGGTAAATTTTTAATGAAAAGAAAATATAATCTTTGATATATTCTAGTTTCAAATCGTTTTATTAAGGTAAAAATATGTATAATCCCGAACCTAAAAAAAGGTATGGACAGAATTTTTTAAAAGATAATTTTGTGTTATCGCAAATTATCCAATCGATACCCAAAAGTTCAAATATCATCGTTGAAATTGGGTCTGGCTTGGGTGATTTAACAAAAGAACTATTAAAAGTTAAGGATGTAGTAACCTTTGAGGTTGATACAGATTTGTATAAGATTTTAAAAGAAACTTTTTCAGATGAGATAAAGAGTTCTAAATTAAAACTAATTAATAGAGATGTTTTAGAAGGCTGGGGTAAACATTTAATAGATGAAAATTATGATTTAGTGGCGAATTTACCGTACTATATAGCTACAAATATAATTTTAAGAGCTTTAAAAGATGAAAATTGCAAGAGTTTATTGGTTATGGTTCAAAAAGAGGTTGCGGTTAAGTTTTGTTCAAAAGTAAATGAAAGGGAGTTTTCAACACTTGGTGTTTTAGCTGAAACACTAGGGGAAGCTAATATAGTCTTTGATGTAGCTCCAACAGCCTTTTATCCACCTCCAAAAGTTATCTCATCTATATTAAAAATAGAAAAAAAGGTGCTTAGTTATGATGAAGAGTTTGAAAAATTTTTGAGGGTTTGTTTTGCTCAACCACGAAAAATGCTTTTGAAGAATTTATCAGCTAAATATCCAAAAGAGATTTTAAATGAACAGTTTTTAGAGTTGAATTTGCAAAATCTTAGACCTCATCAAGTTACTACATCCATTTATCACCAACTATATAAAAATTTACCTAAAGGTAGTATAGATGGAGAATTTAAATCAGGAAAACACAGAGGTAGTTAAAGAAAATATAGAAGATATTAATAAAAAGAGATTTTTAGATAATAGAAATTCTTCAGTTGGTTGGCATAGAGATATAAGAAAAGGTGTGGAAATTAATGATAAAATCCAAAAAGATAGATTAAATCCTCACTATAAATTAAACTTAAATACAAATGCTAAAGTTAGAATTACGGCACTCGGTGGATTGAATGAAATCGGTGGAAATATAACTATTTTTGAAACAGAAAGAAGTGCAATTATAGTTGATTGTGGTATGAGTTTTCCAAGCGAAGATATGCACGGAGTTGATATGTTAATCCCTGATTTTAGCTATCTAAGAGAAATCAGACATAAAATTGCAGCACTAATCATAACTCACGCCCACGAAGACCATATTGGTGCAATTTCATACTTATTTAAAGAGATGCAATTTCCAATTTATGCAACTTCACTTTCACTTGGAATGATAGGAAACAAGTTCGATGAACAAGGAATGCGACACTATCGAAACTATTTTCGTTCAGTTGAAAAAAGAAGGCCTATTAAAATTGCTGATTTTGAAGTTGAATGGATACACATAACTCACTCAATTATAGATGCTTCATCACTTGCTATTACAACTGAAGCAGGAACAATCATTCACACGGGTGATTTTAAAATCGACCACACTCCAATAGATAACTTCCCAACAGACCTTCATAGACTGGCTCATTATGGCGAAAAAGGTGTAATGTTACTTTTAAGCGATAGTACAAATTCTCACAATATGGGTCATACAAAAAGTGAAAGTAGTGTCGGACCAACTTTTGATAGAATTTTCTCTGAAGCAAAAGGTAGGGTTTTAATGTCTACTTTTAGCTCAAATATTCATAGAGTTTATCAAGCAATTCAACACGGAATGAAATACAATAGAAAAGTGTGTGTAATTGGTCGTTCTATGGATAAAAATCTCTCTATTGCAATGGAACTTGGTTACATTTATTTACCTAAAAATATTTTTATTGATGCTTATGATGTGCATAAATATAATGAAAATGAAATTTTAATAGTTACAACAGGCTCTCAAGGTGAAGCTATGAGTGCACTTTATAAGATGGCCACTGATGAGCATCGACATATAAAAATTAGACCAACAGATACAATTATTTTATCAGCAAAAGCAATTCCAGGGAATGAAAAATCGGTTTCAATAATTATAAATTATTTACTAAAAGCTGGTGCAACTGTTGCATATCAAGATTTTAGTGAAATTCACGTTAGTGGTCACGCTGCACAAGAAGAGCAAAAATTAATGTTTAGATTGACTAAACCAAAGTTTTTCTTGCCAGTTCACGGTGAATATAATCACTTATTGAAACATAAAGATACAGCGGTTAGATGTGGCATTCCTGAACGAAATATTTTAGTTATGCAAGATGGCGATGTTATAGAGGTTAATCCAAAATATATCAAAAAAGTAAAAAGTATAAAAACTGGAAAATTATTCATTGATAATCAAATAAATCAACAAATCGAAAGCAATGTAGTAATCGATAGAAGAAAATTAGCAACTGATGGGATTATTTCTATAATTGCACAAATTTCACAAAATGAACAAAAAGTGATTGATAAACCAAAAGTTATCTCTTATGGACTTGTGGCAGATAGAGATGTGAAAGAGTTTTCGATAGAAATGGAAGAGATTTTATATAGTTTTATTAAAAATGCAAAACCTGAACTTATCCAAAATACGAGGGTTTTAGAAAATGAGTTAAGACAAGTTGTAAGAAAACATATTTTTAGAAAAATGAAAAAATACCCAACCATTGTACCTACGATTTTTGTTATGTAGAGCCATTTTACCAATTTTACTCTACATTTTAATCTTTTTTGCACTTATTGAAAATAGCTTTTTTAGCTATTTTGGACGAAATACAAACTCAAGCGATATTTATCTATTTTTTACACATTTAAGTGAAACATTTGAGAGTTTTTTCGGGCTTTTTTACATTTTTATTCCATCTTTAATATTTTTTATTTTCTCACTTATTTTTTTACGATTGATTTTAAAATATAATTCACATCTATTTTTAATTTTACTTTTATATTTAAACTCTTCTGGTTTGCATTTTATCCACTCTTTTTACAGTTTTTATCTGAATAGTTTTTCAACTCAAAAAATAAAAATTAGTGAATGTGAAGAGTTGAAACAGATAGAGAAAAAAAATTTAAATTTAAATATTGTACTTATTATTGGTGAAAGCTTAAGAAATGATAAACTTTTCAGCGATTTAACTCCAAATTTAAATAAATTTCAAAAAAATATTATTTCAAAAACAGCGATTTCAGGGGCTACAAATACTGATGTTTCACTTCCATTGCTATTAAATAATTCTATAAATCCACTTCAAATTGATAAATGCAAAAATTTATTTAAATTAGCTAAAAATGCCAACTTTAAGACATATTTTATTTCAACTCAATCTCAAAAAGCTTTAAAATATATAAATGAATTTTTATCAAAAGAGTATATTGATTTTTATAAAGATGGAGGCGATAAAAAGCTTTTTGATGATTTTTTACTTCAAAATTTAAATGAAATAGATTTAAATAGCTCAAACTTTATAGTTTTACAATTTTACGGACAACATTCACCATATGAGCGATATTTCAAAGAGTTTGAAAAATTTAAAAATTACAAAACTACAAAAGATAAAATAATTTCTAATTATAATAATTCGCTACTTTATAGTGATTTTATTTTAACCAAAATAATAGAATATTTTAAAAATAACAAAACTCACATAATTTTTACTTCAGACCACGGAGAGTTTTTAGGTGAAGATGGTAAATTTGGACATAATCAATTTCATAAATTAATTTATGAAGTCCCATTTTTTCTATATTCAAATGATTTAAATTTAATTAATTTATTTCAAAATAATTATTTAATTACTCATAATGAAATATCAAATTTTATAACTTTTCTATTTGGATATGAAGTTCAATTTGAATTACAAAAGAGTAAAAAAGCTATCGTAAATGGCACGATGATAAATAGAGAAGATGGATATTTAGAGCTATTTATTGAAGAAAATGAGATAGAAAGTTCAAAATTACTATTTTAATAAATCTAAATAATAATTTTTATAATTTTGCATCTCTTTTTTAAAGCTAAACATACTTGATTTAAGTTCACCAATTCTTGAGTAAAATGGTTTTATCTCTTGCTCATTTTTTGTATCTAATTCATTTATTTGCAATATTTTAAACGAAAGACAATCCACAATATACTCTTTGTCTATCGCAAAATAGAGCAATCCAATCGAATTAGTATTGCAAAATTCTCTAAAATTCTCTTTTGTTGGAGCAGGAGTTCGCTCACTCTCAAGATATGCAACAAAAATATCAGGATGAAGCCAAGTAATGCCATCTTTATTTGTTATTTTTTCGTAAGTTTTTAAATTGGGAGTAATTGCTAAAGCCCTATTATTTAATGAGTGAAAAATAACTTTATCACCAATTTTTGGACTTTCTTTTAAATTAGGAAGTGCTTTTTGGCTCAAGGCTTCAAATTCTTTAAATTCTATTTTACAATTTTCATTTTCGATTTTAGTTACAATCGCATTTGAAACAATTGAACTAAATTCTCCAAAACTTTTTACTACAATCCCACTTTCGCCAACTTTTAAACCACTACATTTTATAAAAGCACTATTTTTATCAATTGAATTTATTTCAAACTCATTTGCATAAAGATTAAAAGCTATCAATATAAAAATCAAAACTTTCTTCATATAAAACCTTCTTTTTAAAAATGATTATACAAAAATCGCTTTTAAAATAGCTTTTAAACCGAATTTGTGTTAGAATTTTTTTAAAAAAAAAGATAGGTAACAATGGCTACTAATTTTAAATCTAATGAAGTAAATTCTAATAATTTAAAAACAATTTTTCAATATGTAGTAGCATCAGAAAATAGTGGGAAATTTGAAAAAGCGATAGAGTTACTTGAAAAAATGAAAGCAAATATTAAATTAGATAAGTGGCAACTTGATTTTATATATTTTACTTTAGCAAGACTCTACTACGCTACAAAAGCAAAAACATTAGGTGATAAATGCTTTGATTTAATTTTAAAAGATTCAACAAATAAAGACGCCACTTTACTAAAAAGTGCAAAAGAGATTCTAAGATATAATCCATATTCAAAAGACGCTATTAAGAAATTAAAAGAGATTGCAGAACACTCAAACGAATATAAACAAGCTATTAGAATAATGTTTAATAACTTAAGTATTGAAGAGTATTTCAATCAATTTAACCACTTAGCAGAGGATGAGATAAAGTTTAAAGAGAGTGATGAGTTAAGCAAGGCTATTTTTCATAAAATTGCTAATCAGATATTTATTTTAAAAAATAGAGTAAATGAGTATATTAATTTAGATGATAATTTTAAAAATATATTAGAAAAAATAGAGAATATATCAAAAAATATTGAAGAGAAAAAAACTTTAATGAAGAGAGAATTAACTCAAATTGAGCGAACAGATTATAGAAAATTGATTGAGCAAATTTCAAAACTTTCCCATAATATCGCTGATATTGTAACTAATAATTTATCTAAAATTAAAAGTGATATAGATTTTATTTTGTATGATAAAAATTTTAAATACTCTCACGAATTAAATTTGATTTTAAATCAAGTAAATATAAATTTAGCAACGATAGAGAGTTTAAAATCTATAAATCAATCAATAAAACTTGATAATAAAACTTTTAAAGTGAGTGAAATACTGATGTTACGATAAGATAGGCTTATGGGTAGTAAAAGACCATAAAAAGGGC
>DZAZ01000071.1 GCA_022729755.1 Helicobacter cetorum
ATCTTTATACAGTAGCTCTTGAGGCAAATGGAAGTGTTTGGGCTTGGGGGAGAAATGAGTATGGAGGACTTGGAGATGGAACTACTACAGATAGAAACTATCCTGTACAAATTAGTAAAAAAGATTTAAATATCACAGCTATTGCAACAGGTTATGCTCATACAGTGGCTCTTGAAGCAAATGGGACTGTTTGGGCTTGGGGATTTAATTATGCTGGAGGACTTGGAGATGGAACTACTACAGATAGAAACTCTCCGATAGAAGTAAATACAACTAGAACTAAAGGTTTTGAAGTTAATGGAACAGCTAGAGATTTAAATATTACAGCTATTGCAGCTGGTTCTACACATACACTAGCATTAGATGTTAACGGAACTGTTTGGGCTTGGGGACAAAATAGTAATAAACAAATTGGAGATGGTAATACAAGTACTACAAATAGACTTCATCCTGTTGAAGTTAATTTATCAATTGCAAAAGGGTGGTATTATGATGCTAATATCACAAAGATTTTTTCATTTAAAAATACAAATGTAGCAGTAGATATGAATGGAACTCTAATTGGATGGGGTGGTAATGCTAATGGACAACTTGGAGACGACACTACAGATGATAAAATAAATCCTGTAATCATTGGTGCATATCCAAATAGCATTTATAAAAATAATAATTTAAGTAGAATAATCTCTTGGAATGCACCAGTTTATCCTATGACAAAATACTCTGTTTATAGAGGCGATACTTCAAATGGCACTTTTACAAAATTAATTGATACAGTTGAAAATAATGCAACAAATTTTAGAGACGATAGTGCAAGTTACAATAAAACTTACTACTATATAGTTTCAGCACACTATCTTGATAACAATAGATTTGGAACTTTTAGAGAAACAAATTCAAGTGCAACAAGTATATCTTTTACTACAACACCAAGTATTATTACAACACCTACAAATAGTTCTAGTAATGTTGGTAATTTAGATGCTGGTGATGCAACTATCAATACAGATGTCAACTTTACACATAGTCAGTTAAGTAATATTACTGCTACTACACTCTATTACAAAAAGAGTTCTGATACTCCTTACACATCTATTAGCTTGAGTGCAAATAGTCTATATCATAATTTAGCATCACTTGCACCAAATACACAGTATAATGTTATTATTTCTGAAACAAATGCCACAAGTAATGGCGAGGTAAATTCAACAACATTATCATTTACAACAAGACACAATCCTCCATATAACTTAAGTGCTTCTTCGATTACTACAAACTCTATTACACTAAATTGGAGCGATGGTTCATTTGGTAATTCTAATGGAAGAAGTATTGCTAGTAATTTTTATAAAGTTTACAAAAATGGTGTAGTTTTAGTTGAGGGATTATCTTCAAGTTTAACTTCATATCAAGTAACAGGTTTATCTCCATCTACAACTTATACATTTAATGTGAGTGAGTATGAAAATGCTATAAGCAGGTCTATAACTGAATATAAATCAAGTGAAATTAGTGCTACAACTTTGGCTGAAGCTATAATTCAAACATCGCTTATAAACTCAAGTAGTGATAAAACAACTCAAGATGACCAAAAAGTAAAAGAGGAAGAGACAGCAAATACATTTGTAAATAGTGCAGATTTAACAGCTCCTGATGGAAGTGGAACGAAAGTCACACTTGAGAGACCAAAAGATGGTAGTGATGTAAAATCAAAAACTCTAACACTAGAATATAATGATAAAACTAAAACCACTCAAACAAAAGTACAAACTGATAAAGAGATAGATATTACAGTAAATATAGATGGTAGTTTTAATGCGACAAAAACAACTACTGAAGGCGATAAAGTTACACTAGAAGGGGATAGCAAAGGTAATTCTAAAATTTCTCTTGAAGATAAAAAAGATGGTAAAACTTCAAAACATACAACACAACTTCCAGCTGGTGGACAAATAAATGTTGAAAATAGTGGAAATATAACAGCTACAAATGAAGTTTTAGGAGATGATGGGAAAGAGAAAAATATCAACATAAAAACTGAAGTCAAACCAAATGAAAATGTAACAATTACGGCACAAATTGATGATAAAACTTATACTCTAAGTTCAAGAAAAGATGCTGAAGAGTCAAATATTGAACTTATGCAAAAAAATAATAAATCAAGAGAAGTTACAAAAGTTGTCTATACGGGAATACAAGTAACTTTTAAATCAACTAGAGGATTTTTTGCAAATAAAGATGGTCAAAGAGCTTTAGAATCAGAAGTAGTCGAAATTGTTCCTACAACAGCTTGGCAAAAATATGAAGAAAGACAGTATTTTAACGGTAAGCGAACAATTACATTAATTCTTGGTGGTGCAAAAATCGTACGAAATGGTGTTGAAGAACTTATGATTCAAGGTGTTGAATATGAATTAAATATTCCACAAACTACTCAAAGCTTAAAACAAATTTATGCAAATTCAGAGTTAAGCATTAAGCAAGGATGGAACTTAATAACTAATCCAACAGATAAAGAGTTTGAATTAAAAACACCTTTATTAACTTATAAATTTCTAAATAGCACTTGGGTAAAAGATGATAAAGTTTTAAAACAAAATGAAGGAATGTGGGTTAATTATCCACTAGATAGCATTGAAAAAATTGAAGGAAACTCTTATTCAACAAACTTTGCAAATTTAAATGATGGTTGGAATTTAATTGGTGCTGGAAAAGATACAAGTTCAAGCGAATTCTCAAAATATGAGCAAGTTTGGGTTTTTAATGCAGAAACAAAAAAATGGATAAGCAATCCATCTACAATTTATCAAGGATATGGATTCTGGATTAAATAAAAAGCAAAATTTTCTCTCCTTTTTGTATAATAACAACAAAGGAGAGTTTATGAAATTTGCAGATATAAAAAATGATATTGCATTCAAAAAAGTTTTTGGAGATATGAACAAAAAAGAGATTTTAATAAGTTTTTTGAATGCTTTAATTGGTGAGCAAAATTTAGATAAAAATATTTTAGATTTAAGATATTTAAAAAGTCATTTTTTGGCTATAAATGGAACAATTCCAAACAATCAATCATTTTTTATACTTTTTAGAATAGTAAATGATATATACTCATTTGGAATATCTGAAAATATGCAAATAGTAGATTTAATTTTATCTAAAAATGGACTTTCATGGCTTTCATTTGACCACTATTTAGTTGTTTTTATTGTAAAAGATATTGAAGTTACAAGTGGTAATTATTATTATGGTTTCAATTATATACCAGACAAATATACTGGTAAAGTAAATTTAAGCTATTTTGATTGTATTATATAACTATCAAAATTTAATAAAAACTTAAATGAACTAAATTCAACACTTGATAAGTGGTTGTTTTTTATCAAAAATGCCTAAAACCTCGAAATAATACCAAACGAATTTGAGAACATAAATGAGTTCAAGGAAGCATTTGATAGTGCAAGTCAATACAAATGGGATAAAGAGGAGTTGAGAGTTTATGATTATATCGCACTTAAAGAGTTTGATGAGATAAATGCCCTCAAAACGACTGAATTAAAAGGTGAAAGACAGGCAAAAATAGAGATTGCAAAAGTTTTGTTATCTTTGGGTGATAGTTTGGAAAAAATTTCAAAAGCTACAAACTTAAGCATTCAAGAGATTGAAAGGCTAAAGAGTTAAATCATCTCTTTTACTCACATTTTAATCCTTCAATAAAAGTGTAAATTCAGCCCCATCTCGAATATTTTTTGCTTTTAAGCTTCCACCGATTTTATTCTCAACCAAATTTTTTGCCAAAGCAAGACCAAGTCCGCTATTTTTTGAGCTTATAAATATTTCAAAAATTGCCTCAATTGGCTTAATTTCTATTCCTCCGCCATTATCTGACACAATGACATAAATATAATTATCATTTTTCAAAAGCGATATTTTTATGTGCGGATTTTTAACTTTTCTCTCTTTTAAAATATCAAGCGAATTGTCAATTATAATCATAAGTGTGTTTGAGAGAGCATATCTATAATCATGTATAAATATCTCTTCTTGTTCGCTAATTTCGACTTTTGCGAAAATCAAATTTATTTTTCCACTTAAAATTTCCAAAACATTTTTTATCTCTTTATTTATAGAAAAATCTATTTTTGTCTGTTCAGTTTTATAAAAATCGGTTATTTCATAAGTTGTATTTGCCATAAAATCGATGATTGATTGCAATTTATCAACTGGTGGTTTTAAGAGTGAATTTAAATTCTCTTTTTCGTGTCTCACAATATCATCAATTTGCATAACCAAGCTTCCAGCCCGTGATAATGGCATTTTCCATTGATGAGTTATATTTGCAATCGCTTGACCGATAGAGATAAATCTCGCATTTGCAAAAAGTGTTAATTCACTTTTTTTTCTCTCAATTTCTAAAAATTTTATTTTTTGTCCTAAAGCAATAGATAAAAATATCATATCAACAAGTGAAGCAAGTGGCGAAATTAGCAGTAAAGTTGAGTTTAATTCAATAATTCCAATATACATAGCTAATGAAAAAATCAGCGAAATCACCAATGCACCTTGACCAATTAAATAGTAATTTGCACCTTGAGACTTTTGTTTTACACCCATCAGTGCGACAAAAAAGAGAAAAATTGTGATAATTAAAAAAATAATTGATAAGTAATTATATAAGCCAAGAAATTTATTTTCAAATAATCCAAAAATAAAAATAACGATAAATATGGATAAAATGGCTATTAAATTCAATAATATTACTCTAAATTTTGGCATTGAAGCCTTCATCTTAAAAAAGCTATCAGCAAATAGTAATAAAAAGATAGTTGAAATAATAGGAGTGAACCAAGTACTATAAAGTATAAATTTTGAATTTAAACCAAAATCTAAAATATAAAATGTTCCACTTGCAGCAAATTGCAAAGCTAATAAAAAAAACGACATACAAACATAATAAAAATATTCAATCTGTTTTAATGCGAAAAATATCATCAAGTTATAAATCATTAAAGCTAAAACTAAGCCTCCATATATTCCCCAAAATGTGGATACTTTTAAGCTCTCTTGTGAAAAGTCTGATAAATTCACCATTTCCCAATGGATATTAATAGGTGCCTTGCTATTTATTCGCACAAAAACTATTTTTGTCTCAAAAGATTTTAAATTTATCGGAATTAAATTCACTCTATGAGCGATTACTCTATTTTGCAACTCCCTTGCAGCTCCCATAAAATAACTATTTTGAAGTTCATTATTTGCAAATATATAAGCATCAAGCTCAAATACAATATGTCTATCATTTTTCAAAATAAAGGATTTGTTGATGTTTGAACTGTTTTTTAATTCTATTTTACTCCAAATATTTCCACTCACATAACCCAAATAAGTTTTATTCATTTCTCTAAATTTATCTGATTTTAAAATTTCATTAATACTCAAATTACCGTCGTTATCGATATAGTGCGAAAAATTAATATTTACCTCATTTCCAAATAAAATAGAGTAAAAAAATAGAATATAAAAAATTATTTTCACGGTATTATATATCCCAAACTTTGGACATTGCTTACAATTTTAACACCCACTTTTTGTCGTAATCTTAATACAGTATTTCTAAGGGCTTGAGTTGTCATTTCATTATTCCAAATTGCCTCATTAATGCAACTCTCTGTCACAAGTTTTCCTCTATTTTTTAGGAGTAATTCAAGCAAATCTATCTCTTTTTTGCTAAGATTAATCTCTTGGTTGTTTTTTAAAATTTTTTTAGAGATAAAATCATACTCAAGGCACTCTCCTAATTTTTGTCTTAAAATATTATATTCTAACAATTTATCCACACAAACTAAAAATGCTTTTTGTAACTTATCGTAATTCAGGGGTTTTAGCAAAAAAAGAGTTATGTTTAAATTAATGATTTCAATCAGTTCATCTGGTTCTTTGTGGTTTGTAAGTATCACAATCGGCATTTTAGTATTTTTTACTCTTATATATTTTGCTACTTCAATTCCGCTAAAAAATGGCATTTTAATGTCCAAAAAACAAATATCTATGCTATTTTTATTAAAAATTTCAATAGCTTCTTTTCCATCTTTTGCCAAAAAAACTTTTTTAAAAAATATATTAAAAATTAAAGAAGTCGAACTTAAAATTATCTCATCATCATCAGCCAACAACACAACTAAATTTTCCAAAAGTTTTAATTTTTCGTTTTCACTCATTTTTTTCCATTAATTATCAATATTTTTATCAACTAAATCACTCATAAATTTATAAACTTTATTTCTATGTTGAACTCTAACAACATAAATCACCAATTTGTTTTTATATTTTTTGTAAATAACCCTATAAGTTCTTAGTTTTAATCTATAAAATCCTTGCATATCGCCTTGTAGAAGTTTAATTTTTTTGAGTTTTATTAAATTTTTTTCATACTCACTATTAAAATTATTTGCAAATTCATCTAAACTATCAATAATAAATTTTTGAGTAGCCCTATCAAGACTATTAATATCGCTCAAAAAATCATCATCATAAATAAGCTCAAACATCAAATTCAAGCTTTTTTTTCAACTCTTTTGAACTTATTCCTTTATGCACTCCAGCTTCAAACTTATCAGCCCTCTCTTTTGCCACTAATAAATCTAAATAATCAAAATACCTCTCAAGTGCTTTTATTACAATATGACTTTTACTATTACCTAAATTCTTTGCGAAATTATTTAAATCTAAATCTAAATCAATTGGTAAAATAAAATTTCGTCTTACATTTTCCATTTCAACCCTCCATTTTTATACACACAATCATACATATTCAAAATAAATAAATGATAAATTTGCAATTTTTTCACAAATTTTATACAAATTTTCATTTTGGGATTTCTTTGGGATTTCTGTTTTGTATAATGTGGAGCAAAAAATTTTTAAGGAGTAAAAAATGAAAAACTACAAATTATTAGGTAGTTTAGTTGTAGCTACGGCTGTATTTTCTGGGTGTGATGGAAAAACAAATAAGTATGATGTAAATCGAAAAGGTATTACTATAACAAATGACTCTATGCAAACAAATAGACGACATTTAAGAACAGCTGATAGTTCAAATAATATTAACTTTGGTCAATCTGTTGGAATTTCTCAAAATTATGCAATAATTGGTGTGAGTGAGAGTGAAAAAGCATATATTTTTAATATCAATTCTCAAGATATAAATAGCTCACAAATAGAGCTTTCAATTATTGAGGGTGAAGATTTATTCGGATATTCTGTTGCAATAAGCGATAGTTATGCACTCGTTGGGGCTCCAGGTGTTGATAATAATACTGGAATTGCATATCTATTTGAATTGAATGCTGGTGATATAAATGGCTCTTACAAAAAATTAACATTAAATAATGAACAAAGTGGCGATGAATTTGGATATTCTGTTGCAATAAATGATAAATATGCCATTGTTGGCTCACCAAGAGAAAATAAATATGGACTTTCTTATGTTTTTGAATTAAATGCTACTGATATTAACTCTTCTCAACAAGAGATAAAAGCAAATGAAAATATTGCGAATGGGTTTGGAAAAGCTTTGGCACTAAATGAATATAATTTAGTAGTTGGAGCTCCAAATGAAACAAGTGATAAGGGAGAAGCTTATCTATTTGATTTAAAAGCATTAAATAGTGGCACAGCAATAGGAAATCTATCTAGTGGTAATGGGCAATTTGGCTCTGCAGTAGCTATTAATGAAAATTATATATTAATAGGCTCTACTGCAACAGGAGCTAAACTTTATGAATTAAACAATCTTGCAAATGCACCAAAAACTTTTAGTGGTGATACAGGTAGTTCCTTTGGTTCTTCTGTTGCACTTAATGATAAATTTGCAATAGTTGGGGATAAAGGTAAAAGTGATAGCAATGGAAGTGTATATCTTTATAAATTAAGTGATACAGGTATCGATGCTTACAATAAATTAGAATCAAAAAATATAGTAGAAAGAAACTATTTTGGACACTCTTTATCTGTTAGTGGAGCTAATTTAATCGTTAGTGAAATTGGAAGTAATAATATCCGTGAAGCTTCTTTATTTAGATTTGATAAGCTTGATTTAAGTTTTGTAATTCCAAATAGATGGAATATGATAAGTGTTCCAATGGATTCGAATGTAACTGCTTCTGATATAACAGGTGCAACTATTTGGACTTATGATAATAATGTGAGTAATTGGCTACAACCAGAAACCTTAACATCAAGTGTTGGATATTGGTTATATACAACTAATAAAACAAACTATGATTCTATTCCAATTGTAAGCACAGATGGTGTTACTTCATTTCTTGAGGGTGATTTAAATAATTCAATTGGTAAATGGTATTTTGCTGGATTATCAGGTTATAAGCTAGATAATAATGGAACTTCAATCTCTACTCTTCAATTTATGACACAATTTGGTCTTTTAGCATCTATGAAAAAATTATGTAGTGTATATATTTTTACATATGATGCTGAAAATAATACTTGGAACACAAATACACATATTTCACCATATGGAGCGATGTTTTTTAAAATTGATAATTGTGTTGATTATGCTTTAGAATCATAGGAGAAAAAATATGAAACAAATAATTATTATATCAATATTTGTAAGTTCTATGTTTGGTGTAGTTTATGATATAACAACGGCACCAGAAACTCAAACAGATATACCAAAACTATCTGATATAAATATTTTACCAAATAGTTTTAATGCACCTAGTTATCCATTTGGATATTTTGCAATGCCAACTCCAACACCGACCCCAACTCCGACCCCAACTCCAACTCCAACTCCAACTCCAACTCCAACTCCTACACCAACTCCTACACCAAATAGTGGTGGTGGAAGTAATTTTGTCGCACCAACTTCCGCTCCAACGGTTATAAATCAAAGTAATAATTTTGAAGTTGAGTTTAATAAAAACATCATAAAAGAGATAACCGAAGAAGAGGTAAAACAGATAATCGAAACGATAGAATTTATCCTAAATGATGGCTTGAAATCGCAAGTTTTTATGGATGTGCCAAAAGAAAACTCTAACACAAACTTAACCGCAAGTGTCATTTTAAGCGATGGCACAAAAACAAACTTTGAAGCTGAAAATAAGGTAAAAGTAACGATTAGTGAAGATGGTGGGATTAACTCAAAAGTTAGCACAAATGAGTTTGAAGCTGAACTTAAAATCAATTCAAACTCTGAAGGAAATATAAAAATCATCGTGCAAAAAAAAGTGCAAGTTGATATGAAAACTCCGCAAGGTTCGGAAATTAAACAAGATAATTCTGGTAAAATCACTTCAAAATCAAAAGTTGATGCCGATACAGGCGAAATAAACTTAAAACCGATTGAAGTTGAAATGAGTGCCGAAGTTAGCGGAAACTTAATCGCAATTGCAAATATCACAACCGAAAATGGTACAGTTTTAACCTTTAGCTTAGAGCTTCCACCACAAGTAAACAACGGAACTATGGAGCTTGTCAAATCAAGTATTAGCAATGTTTATGAAGCAATTAAGTCAAGCTTTAAGACAAGTAGTAATTTCAAAGTTGGCTCAAACTCAAAAAGAAGTGTGATTAAAGGCGAAAATATCGAAATTATCGGTACAACAGTTTGGCAAAAATTTGAAGAAAAACAATATTTTAACGGTAAAAGAACGATAAAATTAACTTTAGGCAGAGCAAAAATTTTGCGAGATGGAATTGAAGAAGTTATGGTGCAAAATGTTGAATACGAAATTTTAATGCCACAAAATACACCAACTTATAGCACTTTAACTCCAATTTATAACGGCTCATATTTAAACATAAAACAAGGTTGGAATTTAATCGCAAATCCGATAAATCAAGAAGTTGATATCACACAAAGCTTACAATATGCAACCGAAACTTATAAATTCAAAAATAATGAATGGCTAAAAAACGAAACAAAACTAAGCCAAAATGAAGGAATTTGGGTAAATTATTCAGCTCATGTTAGCGAAAAAATCGACGGCGAAGCTTATGAGCCAAACTTTGCAAATTTAAGCAACGATTGGAATTTAATCGGAGCTGGAAGAGATATAAATTTAGCTGAATTAGTGCAATTTGACGAGGTTTGGGCATATGATAGTAAAGTAAAAAAATGGATAAAAAATCCAAATACAATTTATCGTGGTTACGGTTTTTGGGCTAGATAGTCCAACTTTTCCCACTCAAACCCACAAATATTTTTCTCTTCTTTGCAAAACTCAATCCCAATTAAATAAATTTCTTTCTTTTCACTTAAATATT
>DZAZ01000072.1 GCA_022729755.1 Helicobacter cetorum
GGCAAATGTGAACGAAAATAAATTGAAGATAAAAGAGCATATTCAAAAAATATTTGAAGAGATACCAATTTATGGGCATTTAAAAGTGCATCAGCAACTTTTGGAAGATGGATTTAATATTTATGTTAACACTGACCAAGGTAGCCAATACACATCGTTCATTCACACTGAAACCTTGAAAAAACACGGCATCACCATCTCAATGGACGGCAAAGGACGGGCTACGGACAACATTTGCATCGAGAGATTTTGGAGAAGTGCAAAAGTAGAAAAAATTTATCTCAACGAATACGATTTAGGAAAGATGTTGGCGATTACATTGAGTTTTATAATCAAAGGAGGTTTCACGAAACATTGCAATATAAAAAACCGATGAAGGTGTACTATGAAAGTATGAAAGAAAATTTTAATAATTTCAATTCAACAGTTGAAAATTTCAAAAACGTTTTATAAGGTAACAGTTGCTATGAGAATAAGCTTTTTTCGAGAGGCTGTCTTGATAGATTGGGGTAGAATAACAATAACCAAAGATTGGCTATTTAAAGGCAAAAAGTTACAAACTGTTGTAATTGTTTTTAGTGGTTGGGAAATGGTTTATTGTGAGGCTTTTCACGGCTGATAATCTGGATATTTACAAGTTTGAAATAGATTTTAGTGAAATTTTTGATTTATAATTTTGCAACTCTAAATACTTCTTCAATGCTTGTGCGTCCTTCACTTGCTTTTAATATTCCATCTTCAAACATCGATACAAATCCCTCTTTATTGGCTTGTTCAAGTATTTCAGCTTCACTTGCTTGTATTGCAATCATTCTTTGAATATCTTTTGAAACACTCAAAATCTCATTTACCATTTCTCTACCTTTATAGCCTGTCATTGAGCATTTCGTACAACCTTTAGCTTTATAAAATTGATATTTTTGTGGTAGAGAATTTTTTATCTCATCATAAAATTCTATCGGAATTTCAATCGGTTCGCGACAAACTGGGCAAAGTCTTCTCACAAGTCTTTGTGCTTCAATCGCTACAACAGCACTACTAATAAAATAACTCTCAATTCCCATATCAAGGAGCCTTGTGATAGCACTTACGGCTGTATTTGTATGAAGAGTTGAAAATACTAAGTGTCCTGTTAGAGCTGATTGGATTGCAATTCTTAGAGTGTCTCTATCCCTAACCTCCCCAATCATTATGATATCTGGGTCTTGTCGTAAAATTGTTCTAAGTGCTGAAGCGAAAGTTAAACCCACTTTTTCGTGAACTTGAGTTTGTTGTATCATTGAGAGTTGATACTCAACTGGGTCTTCAACGGTAATGATTTTTTTCTCTACACTCTTAATTGCATTTAATGCCGCATAAAGTGTCGTAGTTTTACCACTTCCCGTTGGTCCAGTTACAAATATCATTCCATAAGGAGCATTCATAGCTATTTTAAATCGATTTAGAATAAAATCGCTCATCCCCAGGGAGTGCAAATCAATCATAACTTTTGATTTATCCAAAATTCTCATAACCATAGATTCGCCCAAAAGTGTTGGAAGAGTTGAAACCCTAAAATCTATATCTTTTCCAACAATACTAAGCGAAATTCTTCCATCTTGAGGTTTTCTCTTTTCGGCTATATCCATATCTGAAAGCAATTTTAATCTTGAAATGAGTGCTGGATAAATCTCCTCTTCAAGCACGAAATTTTCCACCAAAATCCCGTCAATTCTAGTTCTAACAATACAACCATTAATACTAGGCTCAATATGAATATCACTCGCACCATTTAAAATAGCATTTTTGAAAATAATTTCGATTAATTTTAAAATATTTGAAGATTCGCCTGTATTTTCAACATTTGAAGTTTTAATTTCAACTTTAATTTTATCAACTAAATCTTTGATACTTTCGTTAAGCTCAAGTTTTGAGATAAGTTTTTCAATCAAATCACCCTTAGCAATCGCCATTTTTACGGGTTTTTGTCTAAATTGCCTTTGAATTACATCAGCCGCATTTAACTCAAATGGGTCTTTAAAAGCTACTATTACATTAAATTCGCTCTCTTTAATTGGAATTGCGATAAATTTTTTCATTTGTGCTACGGGAAGTTTTTTGGCTACTTTGAAGTCAATTTCGTAAGAATCTAAATCGATATAATCAATTGAAAGTTTATTTGCTAATTTTCTTAAAATTTCCTCTTCACTTGCAGGAAAATCAAATAAAATCTCTTCAATGTTTAAATTTCCAAGTCTACTTTGCTCAACGAAAAACCCTAAAAGTGCTTCAGTATCCAAAAATCCTAAATCAACCAAAACTCTAATAATTTTTTTTCGTTGAGTTTGAGTACTTTGAACCCTTAGAGCCTCTTTTAGTTGCTCCTCGCTAATTAATCCCTCTTGAATTAACCTATCGCCTATTCTCATTTTTGCCATAATTACTCTTTTGCTTTAGCTTTTTCAAGTTTATTTATTAAACTTTTGATTTTTTCGTTATTTGGTTCTTTTTGAAGATAAATGTTTAATAGTTGAAGTGATTTTGAAAAATATCTCTCTTCTAGTCCACAAGTTGCATAATAGATATATCCCGCCTCATTATTAGGTAAATGTTCAATCAATTTATTAGCCCAAAACATACAGTTTTTATAATTTTGTATTTTGTAGTAACCTTTTGCTAAGTAAAGGGCTTCTTGTGCTGATGGTTTAGCATAATAAGATTTTTTTAACTCTTCTACCTGATTTATTGATGAGTTTTTTTCAACTTTTAAATTTGGAGTAGGAGTTGCAATCGGAACTATCGAAGGCGAAGGTGAAGGCGAAGGTGTTTGAATTGTTTTATTTTGCTTAGTTAATTGAGTTAATAACTCTTCTATTTTTGGTGATTGATTTTTGCTTAAATACACTCTTAAAGAGTTTATTGCTTCATCTACTTTTAATAATTTCTCTTTTGATTTAGCAAAAATTATCCAACTCTCTTCATTTTTATCATCTAATTCATTAGCTTTAATAGACCAATTTAGGGCTTCTTGAAAATTATCATTTTTAAAATACTCTTCAGCGATTGCTATTGCTGTTGCATAAGTTGGAGCTTTTGAATATTTTTCAGCTAAAATTGTCAAAAAATCTTTTTGAGTATCTGCAACAAAAACCATTTGAGGTTTTTCTTTTTCTTGTATTGGCTCTTGTATTTGTTCTTGAACAGGCTCTTTTTCAACCATTTGTTCAACAATATCTGCTGGATATGTTGGCTCTTGTGTTAAATTGTGCGAATCTTTTACTGAATGATAAATCTCTTTTATATGAACTATTGCATCAAATGGAGTTGGTGATGGAGTTATTGAAGCAATAATTAATGGTGTTGGAATTGTTTCAATTATTGGTGTTTGTGTTAGAGTTGTGTTTTGCTCTTGAAAAGTTAAGAATTTCTTGAAATCAATTTTTGAATAAAAAATAGTATAAAGTGTAAATGAAATAGTTAAAAGTACTGTAAGTAAGCTAATTTTAATTAATAATGATTTCGATTTTATTCTAAACCACTCTTGTTCTAAAAATTTTATTTTATTCATCCATTTCCATCCTTAAATCAATCGCAGCCATTTCTATAATTTTATTTGAAAGATAATCGTTATTAAGTTTTTTTGGTTCATTGTCATCATAGTATTCGCAAATTTCAAATGTTTTAAACATTAATCTATTTGTATTTCTAAGATTTCCTTTTGTCAATCTATAAAGTAAATCATAATTTTTTTTATTTAAAAGTCTAACTATATCTGTTTGATTTTTGGCTATTAATCTTTGGTCAATATAAGTCATAAATTCATCTTTAGATAAATTTTCAAGCTTAATAACTTCCCAAATTCTGGTTTTAAAACTAGCTTCATTCATCAAAGAACTATTTGTCATAGACAAAATAAACTTAAATTTATTCGTATCAGATAAAATTCTAACAAACTCTAAAATTTCATCTTTATATAAATTTGCTTCATCTAGCATAATTATTGCAATATCATTTAATTTTGCTATTAAATTAAATATCGCATCTTGGGTATCTTTTGGCATCTCTTCTTCTTTTAAAAACTTTTTATAAATTTGGTTTATAAGTGAATTTATGCTCAAAAGTGGAGTTTTAAAAAATAAAATATTATCTTTTTCATTTGCTTTATAAATTTCATTTAAAAGAGTAGTTTTACCAACTCCAGCATCACCATAAATCAAAGTTATATTTTGGCTTTTTTTCATCGAAAGCATTTTGACCAATTTTTGGATTGGATATTGATTTTCTAATTTAATTGGTACTAAATTTTCATCGCTTAAAAAAGCTTCTTTAGCTAATTTAAATCTACTCATTTTCTACCTTTTTATACTCCAAATCTTTTAGAGTTAAACTCGCTTTATCTCTGATAATATGAGGAGTTATGATAATTACAAGCTCACTCAATTCTTGAGTTTTTCTACTACTTCTAAAAGCAGCTCCAAGAAATGGTAAATCTCCAAGTAATGGAACTTTTCTATCTTCAATATCATTGCTTGAAGTGATTAATCCACCTAAAATTAATCTATCGCCATCTTTTACTTTAATTACGGCTGAAATTTGTTTTCTTGAAATATCTGGAGGCATTGTTCTACCGTTATTATCTTTAGCCAAATATGAAATTGGAGTACTAATTGAAGGATTTATTTTTAAAATAATCGTATTTTTATCTGAAATTGCTGGAGTAATATCAAGCAAAACTCCCGTAAAAATTGACTGAATATCTTCACTTGTGCTTTGAACTGTGCTTTGAGTTGCGACTAAATTACTTTGACTTGTTTTATAAAAATATTCATCTCCTGAACTTATTAGTGCTGGTTGATTATTTAGAGTTAAAATTTTAGGATTAGAAACTGATTTAACACTTCCATTTTGTTTTAAAATATTGATAATATCATTTATTTTAATAACTCCACTTAATGTTAAAGATGCCATAGTATCGTAGTTTAAAACTTTTCCAACTGCATTTGTAATGGATTTATCACCACTTAGGCTATTTGTAGTTGTAGTAGGTGTTGCTCCAGTTTGTCCATAATTATCTAGCTTTGCGAGTGAATTATCATTTGCATTATTTACATTTTTAGCTGAACTTTGCTGTTTTCCAAAATTATAATTAATAGATAAATTTTCTAACAATTTATTCCAATCAATTCCAGTTTTTTGCTCATCGCTTAACTCTACACTTAAAATTTTTACATCGATTAAAACTTGATTTTGAAGCCTATCTTGAAGTTTTTTAATGTACTCTTCAGTTTTTTTCATTTGTTCAATATTTCCACTAACTGTAATCAAACCAGCTTCACGGCTTATTATTAAATTTTGTTTAGTACCATTTTCTTTTACATTATAAGTATTATCAAGTAAATAACTTATATCATCTTTTAAACTTTGCCAAAAATCAAATTTATCTGTTGCATTAATTTTACTTCCAACTTCCGATATTTGTCCTCCACCTGAACTTCCACCAGAACTTGATGAGCTTGAAGAAGAGGAGTTAGATGTACTTCCACCGCCTCCACCGCTAAGTTGGACATTTGTATTACTCTCTCCACCTCTTGAAGTGTTTACATAATCAATTTTAAAAGTTTTTGTAATTAAATATTGTATTTTTAATAAATTCCCATTAAATTCATAACTCAACTCTCGCTCTTTTATTAAATAATCAAGCATTTCATAAAAAGTTACATCTTTTAAATAAATATGATTAACATTTTGATTTAATATATTTTCAGCAACTTTATCTTTCATAACAACTGTAAAATTGCATTGCATCGCTACTTGGTCAATTAATTCTGATAGTTTAATTTCTTCTTTTGTCGAAATATTAAAAAGTTCTCTCTTACACTCTTTTGCATTTAAAGTTACACTTAACAGTACTAAAAGTATAAAATTACTTAATTTCATTTATTGTAACTTCTCCATTATTTTTTTTCATTAGAGATAAAATTTCTTTTTTTTCACCATTTTTTAATACTACAGTGTCAAAATTAACAGCAACTACTTTAAATCCCAAAACTTCTTCGCCAACTTTGTACCATTTATCATTTATTTTTGCTTTGTTATTAAATATAACTTCAAGTTTAAGTACAATTTTTTCTTCCAAGACTTGAACTTCACCATTTGAAGTTTTAATTAAATTTGAACTATTTAAATCAACTTTTTGAAATGGATTAGCCAAATCACTTACTTCAATCTTATTAAACTTCTGTTTTTCTAAATCAGAAAAAATTTTATTTATACTTTCGATATCATAAGCAAATAAATTTACTAACGATAAGCCAAAAGTTAAAACTATTATTTTTACAAGCAAATACTATTCCTTAAATTTTAATTTCCCAATTATATATGTTTATTTTAAAAATTATTTTTTTATTCTCATCGCTAAAATTCATTTTTAAAGTTTCTATATCCACAAAAACCCCAAAAGTTTCTATCTCATTTATATATTTTAAAATGTCTTTAAATTCTCCATCACCCTTAACTTCAATATGTAAATTTTTAAATAGTTTTACCCCAATAAAAGGCATTTGGTTACTAGTTATATACTCTATATTTAAATTATTGTTATTAGAAGTAAAAGCGATAAAATCTAAAAACGAACTCCATCTATTTTGCTCTTTTGTAAAATCATTAATTTTAACTTTTATATAATCAATTTTTGTATTTACTTTTGCAACTTCATCTCTAATTTTAAAAACTATCTCTTTATATTTGTTTGAAATAGCCTCTTCTCCCAAATGAGCATTAACTGAAATTAAATAAGCATTACTTTGATTTATTCTTGAAATTAATTGACTTTGTTCGGCTTGAGTTTTTTTGAGATAATCTTCAGCTAATGGAAATAGATATAAATAAGAGATAGTACCAAAAAGTAAAATTGGCATTAAAAGAATAACTACTTTTTCCCGTTCATTTTTACTATCTAAAAAGTGTCCTAATTTTTCAAATAACTCTTCCATATTTTTATCTTTTTTGTAGTTTTATTTCTGTGAAATAGAAAGTTTTTAACTCATCTAAAGTTATTTTTTCAACTGTTAATATATATTTTTCATCAATTTTATCTATAAAATTTGTAATTTCGGCTTCATCAATTGAGTGAAGTATTAGCTTTATTCCCTCATCTTTTGAGACAGAAAAATCTAGCAAATTAATTTTATATTCATTTATAAATTTTACTATTTCGATTAAAAGATTACTTTTTATAAAATAATTTGCTCTTTTATCTTTTATTTCTGTGATTAAATCTTCAAGTTCTTTTAATTTTGCATTATTTAATGCTAATTTGTCTTCAGCCTCTTTCTTTTTACCTTCAAGTTGTGCAAAAAGCATTTTAAATTTTGTAACATTTATATCTAATTGTTGTGCTTGTATGCTTAAATTTTTATTCTCTTTCTCAATATAAAATCCATAAGAGTAGTTAAATAGTGGATATAAAAGCGATATAAGAACTCCACCAATTGTGGCTAAAACAAACTTTCCAGCAGGTTTTAATAAAAAATGCTTCTCTTTTTTAAAAATAGTAAAATTAAAAATATCCCCATTTTCATCAAAATTTATAGATGATAAAAAAAGTAATTTAATTAAATGAGTTGGACTATCTCCTACAAATTTATAATCAAATTCAAATTTTTTTGGGCTAACATCTACATAAGATTGAAAATAGTTATAAAATTCATCCCTAAAACCAACGTCGCAATCAATATATAAATTATCTATTTCAATAGAATAAACTCGTTTTACGTAAAGTAAAATATCAGAAATATAAACTCCAATTTCATTATATAAATTATTAATGCTTTCTTTGTATTTATCATCGTTTCCGTGTAAAATAGTTATAAAATCTTCAATTTTTATTACATTTGGATGAGAAAAAGTGAACTTCTTAAATAAGTCTTCAATCGAAAAATCCATCGATTTAAAATATAAAAAATTTCCATTTTTATAGATACTTAAAAACGAATCATCAAAACTTGAATAGACAAAACAATCAATTTTATCTTTTGGCAAAAAATTTAATGAATAAAGCGATTTCATTAAAAATGGAGTTGCACTTATGTAATCTATATGTTTTATTAAGTTTAATTGAGATTTAAAATTATTAATTAAATTAATATTAGAAATAACAAAAACATCATATTCAGCCATATTACTTGTGGTTGAGTTCTCTTTTTTGCTATATTTAATACTATATTCAATATTGAAATCAAGCCCCAACTCTTCATAAGTTTTTGCACTAATATAATCTTCAATGGAATCTTCAGGAATTGAATCTTCAATCTCTAATGGTGTGTGAATTACATTTTTACTTTTTACAAAGCCAGAATAAAAATTTTTCTTATTGTATTTAAGTGAAGTCTCTTTTTTAATGAAGTTATCTTTTAATTTATAAAGTACCTCTTCTTTATCTTTTGGTATAAAAAAAATTTCTCTCATTTTACAATCCTATTTTATTAAAAAGAAAAAGAAAAAAAGTATAAAAGATTATTTCTCTAAAATAATTGAGATATTTTTATTTATAATTTTGACATATAACTCTTTACTTCCTTGAAATTTATAACTTGGAGCTTGATAATTCTCATCAAATTTAATTAAAAAAATCTTTTCATTATATAAATTTGGATATGGTGAAATATTAATATTGCTAAACTCAATCGTTTTGACCTCATTTTTATCAAAAACTTTCTTTTTGTAAACTTTAAAATCTTCAAAACTCATCTTATCATTTCGTTTAAAATCTTTATTATAAAACGATAAATAAACATCTAACTTATTATCTGTCCAAGCTTCTCTCCATTTAAAAAGTCCACTTAAAATTATCGATAAATCCTCTTTTTCTACCTTTTGCAAACCATCTTCAGCAATAATTAAAAGTGATTTTTGATAATCTATCTCTTTATCTAAATTTTTTAAATACTCATTATCAAGCGCAATACAACCTTTTGTATTATTATCTCGCTTATTAATATCTGAAGGAAGTCCGTGTATCCAAATTCCGTGACCATTTTTATCTTTAACACTATCATAAGTATTTGGATAAGATGTAACAAAAGCTAAAGGACCGTAAAAATCATCAAGTTTTAAGAGTTTTTGAGTTAACTCATACACTCCAACAGGTGTTTTTAAATCCCCCTCTTTCTCTTTATCGCCCTTTTCTCCAACATAAGCTTTTGAATTATTCATAAACTTAAATTGATTGTTATCAACTTTAAAAACTTTAAAATCTTTTAAGTGTTTGTTGCAAAATAAAAGATAATTTAAATTTTCATAAAACCCATAATCTGTCTCAACTTTTTGTAATCGCTCAAGCCAATATTTCTCACTTTTTAACTGCTCTTCAATATATTTTTGAACCTCTTTTATTCCACTTTTTCGATATATATCAACCACATCTCCAGCAAATAAAAAAGAGGTAAAAAAAACTATAAAGAATAAAAATTTCATCTATTTCTCCTAAAATTCATATCCAAACTCACTTAAAGCTTTTTTATCTTTAGACCAACCTTTTTTTACTTTCACAAAAAGTTCTAAATAAACTTTTTTGTGCGAAAACTCTTCAATCAATTTTCTAGCATATTTTCCAATTCTTTTAATTCCTTCTCCATTTTTACCAATAACAACCATCTTTTGAGAAGTTTTCTCAACTACAATAGAGGCAAAAACTCTATCTAAATTTGGTAACTCTTCAATTTTTTCTATTAAAACATCACTTTCATAGGGAATTTCATCGCTCATATTTTCAAAAATAGATTCTCTAATAAACTCTTTATAAATATCTCTAATATGTTCAGTTGTTAAAATTTCAGGGTCGTATAAAAATGGCGAATCTGGAACATATTTAGCAATGCTCTCTAATAGTTTATTTCTATTAGTTCCTTTTGAAATGGAAATTGGAATTAACTCTAAAAATTTATCTTGATGCTTTTTATACTCATCGATTTTCGCTAAAACCTCTTCATTTCTTAATAAATCTGTTTTAGTTAAAAGAATAATATGCTTAATTGCTTTTTTATTTAACTCCAAAAATCTCTCATAATGATTTAATTTATCGGTAATAGGAGCTAAAAAAATAATTAAATCACAATCTCCAATAGCTTTTAAAACCTCTTCAAGCATAAATTGATTTAAAAGTTTTTCTCGCTCGTGAATACCAGGAGTATCTACAAATATAAGTTGTGCATCTTCTTGCATTACTATTACATTTGAGCGGTTTCTTGTAGCATTTGCTTTATGTGAAACTAGTGTTAATTT
>DZAZ01000073.1 GCA_022729755.1 Helicobacter cetorum
TTTTATTAATTTTTTGGTTTGATTTATTTTGTTCATTTAAATAATATCCTCTTCAAATTCTATAACTCTATCTACAATTTCTACAAAAGAAGATAATCTACTACTCAAAAGTTCTCTATCTTCTCCTACAAGATTAATCAATCTAATCCTATCAAAAAAAAGATATTTCCCCATACTAGCCTCTTCATTAAAACTTCTATCAATATTTCTACTATCATAAGGAATAAACATAGAATAACTTACATTGCTTTCAAATTCTATATATTTATCTTCAAATTTTTTTGTATCATCTTGTTTACTACGCCAATTTTTACCTGTTGCACACTGCCCTAAACAAATTTGAATATTTCCTCTATTATCATCCTCAAACGCATTCCAAGCAACTATGTCTAATCCACCATCTCCACTATTAGTCAAAGCAAAGTAATGTTCTCTATATTTTATTTTATAATTTAAATCTTGGGCTAATAGGTCTATTTTATTTTTAATATGTCCTTTATATCGTTCTGTATCTAACATGGATTTACCAAATCTAAAAACTTGGGCTGTAGAAGCTAAATAATGTTTTAAGGCAATACATGACAACTCTTCAAAATCTGAAGTTAATAAATTTTTATTACTCTTAATATAACTTTGAGTTGAGTTTAAAAGTAAAAAAAGATAAATTTTATGTTTTTTATCTAAATTTTTTTTTAGTTTAATTGTATGATTATGTATCATGAATGGATAAAAGAAACCAAAAACATTTTCTCTCACATCAAGAAGAGAAAACCAATCATTGATTCTACTCTCCCACTCATCTCTATGTTGACTATTCTCTTGACTACCTGTAGTTCCAAACTTCTCATCATCATAAAATCTATCAAAAACATCTTCACTACTTACGATATCTTCGTTATTGACTAAAGCCAACAACTCTATATAATCACAAAAATAGTGAGCATTAAAATAGGACTCACTTGGAGTAGTATCTATATTTTTAATCATCTAAATATCCCATTCATCCGTTTTGTTTGTTATCGTATCTCTCATTATTTTACAAAGTGAAACAATCTCTTTTAGTGTTTCTATATCTGAACTATTATGGCTTTTTATCTTATGAATATAACTATGAGCTATTTTTAAATCTTTCAAAGAAGCTTGTAGTTGATGATAAAAAGTATCTGAAGACATCTCTACTAAACCATGAGCTTCATTTAAACTTTTTGCATCCTTTATCAAAGCTTTCAAAGACTCTTCATTTCCTAAAACTTGATTAAGTTTGATTAAATTATCACTGTTGCCTAAAACCCTACTTCTATGTTGTTCATTTTTTCTAAAAAACAAATCTATTAAAATTGATAAATGATTCTCCTCTATCTCATCGATAGTATTCTCATTGTCTAAATCAATATTAATAAAATTTCTAATATTTTCATGTCTTAAGGAGTCTGCAATATAATTGAAATGCAGTGTTGTTTCATCCAATTGTGGAATTTGATAAAAATTATTATCTTTAATAATCTTATATATCTCATAACCAATGAGTACTCTTTTGACATAATCACTCTTACTTCCTATCTTTTTGGCTAATTCTCTTGATTGTTTTGAAAGTGTTTTTGATTGTAGGGTAGGAAGTAAACTATATAAATATCTCGCTTTAGCTAACATCCCCCAAGATTTAATCCCTGTTACATGCCTAAAGCCTAAATATTGCATAATATCTTCTCTACTATCAAAAACAATACAAGGAATAATTGTTGGTCGTTCTATGGTTTCTTCTAAAACTTTGTCAATTTTCTTAGTATGTATCGAAGCTAACGAGGGAGTTTGTAAAAGCTTAAGAGAAGTCAATCTTCTATTTCCTTCAATCACAACATATCCCTTATCTTTTTTCACGACTAAAAGAGCTTCCCCCACAAAAAAGCCATTTTGTCCAATAGCCAACATTAATTCAATGATAGAAGCATCTTCAAGCATCCAATGAATAATATCACTTTCCTCTACCCCTTCATTCGCAAAAGTTGTCGGTAATCTTGGATTTTTAAAATCCAAATGAAGATTATTCAATTCTATAAATTCGATTTGTCTATTTTCCATCTTTCATTTCCTTTATCTGTACCAGCTCCCAAAAAGCTAAATCTTTCATCTTGATTACATCTTTCTTATTTCCATCAACATATAAACTATAATGCTTTTGTAACTCTCGTATTTGACTCATTAGATTATCTGCTTCATTTTTATTACTAATATTAAATACCGATTGAATATCTTGTAATTTAATGCTAGATACTTTATGCACAATCCAAGAAAAAATATAGTTTGCATAATTATCTTCCGATGTTTTAAAATGTGTTAATTCTTGTGTAGATAGAATTGTACCCACTCCAAACTCTCTTCCCTCTTTCAGAATCTTTTTTAAACTCTCAAAATCTTGTGACATAAAATTATCAGCTTCATCAACCAATATCATTTTAGTTATCTCTCGATAATCACCTTTTACTTTAGAAGAGCCTTTAGTATGCATTTGTGTATAAAATATATCCAGCGTAATAGCAACTATCAAGTTTTGTATATCACTATCATAGCCTGAAAGATTAATAACAATGACACCATCTATAAAATCATAAAGAGAAGTAACTTTGGAACTATTGGGTTCAAATATCTCAAACTCTATCAATTTTTCCAATGATGCATAGAGTGAATCTTGTATCATCTCCTCTTCATTATAGATTTCCCAAATATCATTAATAGTAGGTGCTAAATTTTCCCAACTTTTTTTATTGGCTTTTTGAATACCTTTTTTTATATAGGCTTCTGAAATTAATTGATTAAGTTTTGATTGCTGTTTGACTCCTAAATTAAATGCCTTAGAAAGTGTTGTTTTAAAGAGATTAGCAGTATGTAAAGGTAAAAGAGGTTTATCTCCAAAAAGAGATAAAGGATTAAAAGGTAAATGATGAGGTTCTAATATTTTAGCATTGGTTCTTTGAGCAAAATCCTCTTTGATATAATCACCTTTATAATCAAATATTAAAATACCAACTGTTGAGTTATCTAATAGTTGGGTAATAAGAGATTTCGTAAATTGTGTTTTTCCCGTACCCATTGTACCAATAATGCCTGTATTGGTATTAAATGTTTTAATGGTATCCGTTGGATACCATAAAATATCACTATTACTTTTTATATCTGTTCCAAATTTTACACTTAAAATAAAATTATCGCTACTCTCAATTTTATCAGTAATCTCTTCTTTATTAATCCTATTATCCAATAGGTAACTTACATCCGTTTCATACTCTCCATTAAAAATTTTAGTCTTCAATTCATTAAATGATGTTGTTATCATTTTATCCACATAATCCCAAGATAATTTACACTCTAAAATTTTATTTTCATCAATACTAAACTGAGAACTATATTGATTATCCAAAAATGCCACTACTGCACCCATAGAATAATCTTCTAAATCAATTAATTGATACTCCCCTTTTAAAAGTTCTTCTCGTTTATTGTAAAATTCTTTAAAATAATCTTTATCAAAAACTTCGTATAACTTATATTTTTCAATATGCATAAAAAGTTGTCTAATAAACAATCCTTTTAATAGTTTACTTTGTAAAGAATTGTCTGGAAAGAGAGCCTTATAAAAATAATCTTTTAAATTTGTTACCTGTTCTTTTGCTTTCTTTAAATCAGCACTTCCTGCTTTTACTTCTACTGGATATAAAATAAGATTATCACCTTGAATACCAACCAATAAAACATCATCAGAAATAGCTCCTTTATATATACCTTTATTGTACCTAGAAAAATCTCCCTCTTGCATTGAAAGACCTGTACCACCAGATACCCTTATCATCTCTGCTATAGAAAGTGGAATCCAAACAATATCTTTAGTTGATAAAAAAGCTGTTATATATTTATAAGCTGAAATAATAGACTTTCTCTCTCTTTTAATCTTATCATTTATATTAAACATCTCTAAAAGCCATTTACCATTAAATGCATTAAATTCACTAATGACTTTAGAACCACCAATCATATCTTCATATAAATCTATTTTGGTTGTTACGGTAATAGCATCATAATCAGCACTGTTACTATATTGGTCAGAGTAATGTATGAGTACCAAATCTTTTTTATCCATAAAAAATTCAAGTGTAACCTTTGGGTCTATAATGGTTGTCCATATAGAATTTTTATATGATTTTTCTAAATCATTAAATTCCTTATTGATAACCAAAGAGATAACTCCTTCTTTATCATAAGGTTCTGCATCTCTATATACTGCTTTTTGCATGGCATTATATATTTTTGCAACTCTTAAATGATTAAATTTTTCTACCTCTATCTCTCGAAGTCCAAACCCACTATAGTAAAAATCATCTACTTTTTCTGAACTTTCTCCTGATATAAGACCATTAGTAACCAATCCCGATTTACAACTAAAAACTTTACTATCTCTCAAATGTATGGCTTGATTATTTTTATAAAATGCTAAATGACAATAATTTCTCTCTTCATTATTTAAATATTTACTATAAGAGAGATGTTTTCTAATTACATCAATAACTACCTCTGTATCTTTTTTAATCGTATATTTTTTAGCAATTTTCTCATAACTATCTATATCAGCAAAATTATCAAAACAAGTTTCACAAAAGTTATCATCATATAAATTAACAACTATATTTAAAGGAGTTTCATAAGAACTATTATAGTATTTTACAATTCCATTAAACAGTTCTCTATTTTTACCATTATTAATACTATTAATAATCAATGGTGCTTCACTTCTATATTGAAATAAGCTTTTAAAAGACTTCTTAAACTCATTTATTTTTTCATTAACCAACTTTGATACATAATCCAAATCACTCTCTTGTGTAGATTCAAAAATTAACCAAAATGGGTTATCTTCCATAACCTGAGTATGATTATATTTATGTTCAGAAATAAACAGATAAGGAAAAAGTCCTTTAGGATTTAATCTTTTTAATGTTGGAGTTGCTATCTCTTTATAACTTTCATCATCTTTTATATTCTCAAGTAAATAAAGTATATAACTAACCACTAAAGGAGAAAAGGGGGAAAGATACTTTTTCCCATCCTTATTAACAAAACCTATTTCAAAAACAGTTTTAACCTCATGATGTAATGTTAAATCACCTTTAATGGCTTCCATATAATTTAAATAAGCATCTACAAATTTTTGAGCAATAGTATATAAATCACTATTCCAACTTGCCAAAGATGGAGTTGTTCGATTTTGAAGAAAATAGTTTATAAAAGATTCAAAACTTGATCCTAACTCACTATCTATAGCCTTTAAACTTTCTATAGAATTATTCTTTTCTTTTATTCTAAAAATAGACTCTGTTATAAACGTTTGTTCATAATCTATTAGCGTTTTTCGCACTCCTACAAGATTAGACTCTCGATTATTAACAACGATAGAATTTTTTAGAGAAATATATTGGCTATTCTTTTTATTAAATAAAACATCTTCCAGTTTATTATTATAAATCAAAGGTAAAGAGATACTATTTTCTGCTGGTTTTTCTTCTATAGCAAAAGAGAGCGTTTTATCTTCATTAAAAATAGTAAATTTCACCTCATCTCTATTTTTATAAAAATCATTAATATCAATTTTAGGATAAGAAGCTATATCTATAGGATTTTCATCTTTAATAAAAAAACAATTTCCATTATCAATTTCTGAAAAACTAAAAATATATTCATCTGTTTGTAATAAAATTTCCTCTTTTTTAGGAGAAATTAAAAAATATTTTTCAATATATTTTAGATAAAACCACTCTTTTTGAACGACTAAAATATTAAAAGTATATTGCTCTACAATTTTTGTTCTTGCTAATCGTATTCTAAAATAGAGTGGTTTATCAATGATTAAAGATAGTGAAAAAATATTTTTAGAGTATTCAAAAAGAGATGTCATTATACGCTTATTATCTTTTATTTGAAATTGCTCTTTTAAAATGCCACTTCCTTTAAATTTCATTTTTAATAAGAAGTTTTCTGTTGATGAAGAGATAATAATATTTTTGGTTCGTCTTCCACTTGAAGTTAAACTTTTATCTCTAATAAAACATTCATCTTCTGTCTCTATACCTATAAAAGATATAGCCTGAGAGGTCTCTTCATTACTTTTAATCTCTCTTACAATTTTTTCAAAAGATATCTTCTCCCAACTATCTTCTTTTAAATTTTCTTTTATAAATTTTGGAGAAAATTCTTTAAACTTTGTCTCTAAGTCATCTGAAAAATTTGTTACATTGTACTCTATCTTGTCATAATATTTTTGATTCTCTTTAATTCTTTTTTCAATATCTTTTGAATTACTTCTCTTTAATAAGTCTTCATCATAAAAAAGCCCTAATTCTTTAAATTTAATGTCATCAAATACGATAGATTCATATATGGCTTTGTACCCAAAAACAGACTGCTCTTCTTCTGCTATCCATTGATTCTGTTGCTTTATCAAAATATCAAAAAGTATTTTATTATCACTTTTTTTAGCTAAGGCTAACAGTAAATGATTAAATTTTTTACTATTGAGAGGAGAAGTTTCAATATCTACTAAATTCGATGCTGAATTAATCAATGTATCCAATTTACTTTTATGCAATACAAATAAAGCTGAACCTATAAATTCTTTTTCTGGTTTAGCTATAGCATCTCTTATCATTGAAATATAATGTTCCGTTAAATTATTTTCACTTTCATTGAGAAAAATTAATTTCAAATTATTTATTTTTATAAAAGGCAAATCATTATTTTTATATGTGATACTACCACTATATGACCTATATAATTCTTTTAACAAATCATTAATATATTCAATGTTATCTGAATAGAATCTATAGCGATATCTATCTTGTATATTTTTACGAAACCACTCTATTAATTCATCAACTAAAAATTGATTAAACTGTTTTATAGACATAAACTGAATCCCCACTATCACTTTTTCGTTCTATATTTTCTACTCTTTCAAAAAGAGCTAATAGTGCATCTTTAGATTTATAGTCAAAATAGACACCTCTAGATTCCAACTCTTTCATTAATTCTTCAAAGTGCAAAAACTTTCTCTCTTTTCCAATAGCAAGATTGGTAATAAAAATAATCATCTCTTGGTCTAAAACACATACCTTTCCAAATCTTCCACGACTTTGAATAAAATCTTTAGCTATCTGTTTTTCATAAGCATTTTTATATTTATTAAAAACACCTATTTTGCTATTGAAAGGGTCAAAAAACTCATCATAAGCACTATTTAAAAGATTTCCCATACTCTCTTCTAAACTTTTACTATCTAATTTTTTTGAATTAAGTTTACTTCTTTCTCTAAATTTATTATTAAATTCATCAATAATTTTAATATTCTCTTCACTCTCCTCTAGCAAATCTAATATCTGATAAAATCGTAAATCTTCTTTATCTGTAATGTTTGATAAGTGTTCTAAAAGAGATAGATAAGGAAATATATAACCAACTTTTTCAAAAAGTGTTTTATAACTATTATCAACCAATTTTTTTCTCTCTTGGCTTGTTTTTTCTGTATTTAAAATAAAATATAACTCCCTTGATATTGGCTTTTCTAAAAAATATGGTTTTAAATTAAGTGCCAATTGAGAAGCATATATAAATGTATAAAATTTAATTAATCTATCTATATTATCTAAAAAATACTCTTTGCTTTCTACTAAAAATAGAAAATCTTTTTTAAACGTATTACTTAAAAATTCTAAATAAGAGGGAACTATAGAACTATTAGATACTTTATTATCTTGACAATGATTAAAAAAAATTTTAACAATATGTTTTTCAATAAAATTTAAATTATGGTTTGTTTCCAGATTAAAAGTTACATCTACTAAAAAAGGTTTAAAAATAACATTAAAAGCACTCTTAGATTTATCTTTTGAATTATACAATTGATACATTAATGGAGAAAGTTTCAAATATAGTTCTGAATCTAAATAAATTTTACACACCATATCTATATACTTTACATCTGATACTATACTTTTTAAATTCTCTCTACAACTTTTTTTAAATTCATCAAAATCAAAATTATCCTTAATTTTTCTATTTGAAACAAAAGAGATGATTAAACCTAAAATAGCTTTTGAATCAAAAATTGCTTGAGAACCATTATCTTTACTATTTAAAGGATAAAAATTTCCCAAACTGTTCTTTTTGTTTATATCTTCTGTCTGAATATTATATAATTTTTTTATCATATCTCTTCAACCTCAATCTCCATATCATCAATCTCATTAAAAATATAGCTTTTATTATTTTTATCAATAACTATTAAACGATTTGAAATTTTTATCTCATCAATAATCCTATCAATGAACTCTTTAAAGATAATAAGATTATTTCTATCATACTTATTAGGTACATAACCCCTATTAATGTCTTGTATCATTTTATAGATATTAAATGTTATCTCTATAGGTTCAATACTTTTTTCATTTACCAAAAGATAACAATTAAAACTTTTTAATTTGATACTTTTTTCTTCTTGAATTTTTCTTTTATCTCTAACTATTTTTGCATCTACAGTAATATAGAACTCTTTTGATTCTAAAATAATTAATGTATTGGTTAATTCAGGCTTATGTCTATTAATATATAAAAATATGGCTTTTTTTAAATCTTTATAAAAATATTGTACCTCTTGATTATCATCAAACTTATTATGAGATAATAGAATTTTAATGTATTTATCAATTAAAATTTTATTTTTAAAAAATTTCTTATGATAATTATTAGAATACTCTTGATTAGTAAGCAAATAAAAGAGTCTTAATGTACTACAAGGTGTTAAATCTTGAAGTCCAATTTCTTGTAAAAAAAGATTAAGTTCTTTATTTTTCTCTCTATTTGTTTGTTTTATGATGAATCTATCAATAGCTTCATCCCTTTTAAGACAAGGGTCTTCTTTTCTTATATTTTTAATAATTTCATGATTACTATCTTCAAAAAGTATATTAATTAATAATTTTTCTTCTGATAAAAGAGTATATATAAAATCTAAAATAGCCCTAGCTGTTAAAAACTGATTGTATTTCAGATGAGTTAAAACAATTAACTCAATAATTCTATCTTGAATACTTTCCATTGATAAAAGTTCATAATTTTTACATAAAATAGTCTTTTTCTCTTTTCCCTTTTGATAGATTAAATAAAATGGATTTTTATGCGATATCATCGTTATTTTTTGAAAAATCTCTTTTAAAAATTTTGAAGTAATAATATCTTTAGAACTTTCAAATTTTGGATATTCCTCAAAATTTATAAAAACAATCTCTCCTATCACTTTTTTGGACTTAGACAAATATTCTTGAATGATACTTTTTATATCACCATGATTCTCTTTTCTATATTTATAATAATTAATCAATATACCAATATTTACACCAACAACTAAAGATTTATTTCCGATTTTATAATTATCAAAAACTTTATCCAACCTTTCAAAAGCACTCTCTGTCGGACTAAAACTATGCGTAGCATCTAAATGAAATTCGTATCTATCATCAAACTCTTTTTCATATCTTGTCATAATGGCTGATTTTCCATCACCACTACTACCACACAAAAAAATAATTCTTTTTTCTGTTAATTTTCTTAAGGTATCTACATACTCTTTTTCTATATCTGTTTGAATATGTAAATAATCAAAAATATCTTTTTCACTTTCGGACGTAGCTACTGCATAAGGTGATGACTTTGAAAGTTTTTGAACAATATTTTTCATTTACTATTTTATTCCCCATTTATTATTTTTTTAATTATATCATAATCCATAAACCCCACTCCTCCACTCAATATCCCTTTGCAACCCATCAAAACTACAAAGCTCTTTTTCTCGTTCCCACTTTCCAAGTGGGAATGCATATCTCTAAGCTTTACCAC
>DZAZ01000074.1 GCA_022729755.1 Helicobacter cetorum
CAGCCGTTTTATTGGGCATTATCTCCACATAAACTAGCCTCGTCGCCCTATCTATTTACAACCGTCGATACCGTCACATTGAAACTTTTCTGCCAACTTAATTTGTGTCAAGTTTTCAGGATTATCGTGAATTTCCTTCCTAATCACATAAGTAGTTTTAGCTGTTGGATGATATAATAGCATCTGTAAGTCTCCCTTTTTTTAATAATTCTTTGTAATAATTTACTGTTTCAGTCGGTAAAATATTTGTGATATTATAGCAGGGGATGTGACAAATAACTAAAGGAAGTCAATGAATATATTAAAAGTTTTAGTATTAACTTTTGTGTTTTTTATTTTAAATGCACAAGAGGTTCACGAATGTATAAGTGAGTTGCCACAAGAGTGTCAAAATATACCTTTGAGTGAGTGTAAAGTAGCATTAAATCCAATTTGTGAAGAGTGTAAAAATCTATTACCAGAAGATTGTAAAAATAAGCCATTAAGTGAGTGTATTAATTTACCACCACAATGTAAAATTACAAAAAGTGAACCTACAATCCAATTAACACAAGAAAGTGAAAAAAATGCAACTCAAACACCTCACGATTGTGTAAGTGAAATGCCTCCAAGATGTGAAAGTATTCCTTTACTTGAATGCAAAGAAGAGATGACACCAGTTTGTGAGGAGTGTAAAGTTATGCTACCACCTGATTGTAAAGATAAGCCATTAATGGAATGTTTTAATTTACCACCACAATGTAGACAACCAAATGCACCACAAGGTACTCGTTTACCACCACCAAAAGCAGATGATTGTAGCAATGATAATGCAGGAATGTTTCACCCTGAAAGTTTACAAACAAAAACAGATGGAAATAAAACTATTTTAGATGTGCCACGAAAAGATGGTGGAGTTAGTGGATTTGAAGTAGATGCAAATGGTATTTCAACCATAGGAATAAAACCACCAAAAGGCAATCCTTTAAGTGTCAAATCTCCACCTTGCGCTCAAATTGAAATGAAAGAAGATGGTGGATTTAATCAATACTTTAATACTGATAGTGGATTGCAAAGTGAATTAAATGTTAGTTCAAATGGAGATTTTAAATTAACTCTAATGCCTCCTCAAAAAGCAAGTTCAAAATTACAAGCACCAAGTGGGGCTAATATTCAAATAAATGATGATGGAAGTTTGGAAAATAATATTACTTATGATAACAAAATAATACATCAACTTGAAAGTTCAGCAAATGGTGATTTTAAGTTTAATTTCAAACATCCTAATAAAAATGGTTTTAATTTTCACATTCCAGCTGGTTCAGATATAGAGTTAAAAGAAAACGGTAGTATTAAACAGAGTTTAAGTAAAGATAATAAAAAAGTTGAGTTTGAAGCTAGTGAAGATGGAAAATTTAAATCAAAATTAGAATTAAAAGATAAAGATTTAAATAAAACTAGAGAGTTTTTAGGTTTAGATGGAAGTGAAATTGAGATGAGTGAAGATACAAATATAACTTCAATATATTATGATTATAATAATTCACTTAGTTATCGTATGAAGCTCGAAGAGAATGGAACATTAACTGCAATTATAAGTAAATTAATACCACAAAAATCAAGAAGTGTAGAGTATTTGCAAGAAGAAATTATCACTTATGAGATGGGTTTAACTTATTTAGATGGTGGTTTGTGGATTGATACTTATTCATTTTCAGATTATTATAGAGGAGTTTCAACTGCTAAAATTGATGCAAACTATACAACTACTGATAATTTCTCGCTCAATATAGATAAAAATTTTACAACTAATTTTAAGCCTTTAATAAAATCAACTTATCAAGAGATAACATATCTTGATAAATCAAAAGAGGTAAATTTATTATCTGGTAAATCTGACATTAATATTACAAAAGATGGTAAAAATTTAAATTTAGCTAATTTAGATGAGTTAAAAATTGATTTTTATGGAGTTTATATTAAGGATAATTTAGAGACTAAAGAGAGTAACTCTTTGAAATTAAATAGTGGTTGGAATTTAATCTCTATACCAATTTCAGCTTTTATTACTCAAAATAAAATAGATAGCCAAAAAATTTGGGGTTATAAAAATGAGTGGATAGAAAACCCGACATTTTTAGAGTACAAAAATGGTTATTGGGTTTTTGTAGAGAATAATAAAAGTATAACTTTTGATGGATTTGTTTATAATGCAAATTTAGAGTTAAACAGTAGTTGGCAATTGCTTGGAAATGGGGTTGATTTGAAAGAGTTAAATTCAACTATTTTTACATTTAAAAATAATCAGTGGACTTTAAATCCTGAAGTTATAAAAAAAGGTGAGGGATTTTGGATTAAAAAATAGGATTTTATATGAAAAAAATTTTAATTATAACTTTAAGTTTCTCTTCTTTATTTTCTCAAACAAATGTAGTAGCAAATGGTTTAAATACTATGGTTGATTTAAAAAACTCAAATTATTTAGTAAATGGTGGGATAAAAAAGGGAGAAAATCTTTTTTTTAGCTTTGAAAAATTAAATTTAAACTCAAGCGAATCTCTAAGTTTTAGTGATATTGGAATTAAAAATAATATTTCACGAATCACAAATGAAACCTCTTTTATAGATGGTGTAATAAATTCAAGTGCTAAAAATTTATATCTATTAAATTCAAATGGAATAGTCTTTGGTAAAAATGCACAATTCAATTTAAATGGTTCACTACATCTTTCAAGTGCTGATTATTTAAAATTTGCTGATGAGAATTTATTTTATACAAATTCCCTAAAAAGTTCAGTTTTAAGTTCATCTTCACCAACTTCTTTTGGTTTTTTGGGTGAAAATTTTGCAACTATTAAAGTAAGTGGACAAGGAGATATAAAAGGTGAGAGTGCTTATTTAAGCGAACAATCTAAAAAAGGGCTTATTTTAAAAAGTGGTGAAAATTTAAATATAGTTGCAGGTGAAATAATTTTAGAAAATGGAACTTTTATAAATCAACAAATTCAACAAAATGGTCAAAAAATGTATTTAGAACAAAATATATTAATTGATAAAAATGGAGATGAAATAGCACCAGAGAATTATGGAAAAATAGAGGGAATACCTAGTAAAAAGTATGTTTTAGATAATGATGGTAATAAAATTCCATTAATTCAAAGAACACCTCTTAGTAACTTAAAAGTTAGTGAGGGGAATTTAAATTTAATTGCTACAAATTCAAGTGGTGAAGTAAATTTAAATACACTAGAAAATAATTTTAATAAATATGGCAATATAAAAATAGATGATTTTTCAATTAGTTTAGCTGAAAGCATAAAAGGTAATGAAAAAGCTAATATGAATATAAATATTTTAGCTGATGATTTTATGATGGATAAAGGAGTAATTTCTTTTGCTACATTAAAAGCAAATTCAAGTCAAATTAATATCAATGCAAATTCTATTGAAGTTTTAAATGGTTCAAATTTAGTTGGTATTACTTTAGGAGATGCAAAAGGTGCTAATATTAATTTAAGTGCAAAAGAAGATATTATCTTAAGTGGTGAAAATGAAAAAATAAAACCTCCAATAGTAGTGCCAAAATCTAGCTCTTTTATAAGCACTCTATCTCAAAAAAATGGTAAGAGTGGAGATATTAAAATGGAAGCTAAAAATATTATTCTTAAAGATGGAGCAGGAATTGATGCAACTTCATTTGATAGAGGTGATAGTGGAAATTTAATTTTAAAAGCTAAAGAAAATATAATAGTTCAAGGTGAAAGTAAAAATGGAGGTGTAAGTTTTATTCAAGGTGGCTTATTAACAAATTTAGAAAATAGTGGAAATTCTGGTAAGATTTATTTAGAGGCAAATAATATTAGCTTTATTGATGGAGCAAGAATTTTAGCTTCAATTAGAGGTGATGGAATTGGTGGCAAAGTTGAATTAAATGCAAAAAATTCAATAATACTTGATGGATATGAATCTAAAGCAAAAGAATATTTTACTTCGAGTCTTTATGGTTTTAATTTTGATAAAAAAGCTTATCAATATAGTTCTATTTCAATGTCAAATTCAGATAAAACTAAAGGTGGAGAGTTAATTTTAAATGCACCTGAAATTTATATCTTAAATGGTGCTTTTATAAACACTAAAAATATCTCAAATAATACTCCAAATGATTTAAAAATTTATACAAAAAATTTAATTTTAAATAAAGCAGGTGAAATTGACTCTCAAAGTGTAAGTAGCGGAGATGCAGGAAATATTGACATAAGTACAGAAAAAATGATTTTAAAAAATGGTAGTTTAATTACAACTGAAGCTAAAGATGGTGGAGGTGGAGATATAAAAGTAGAAAGTGAAAAACTTTTATATTTAGGAAACTCAAAAATTACAACAAGTGTTGCAGGAGGCGATGGAAATGGTGGAAATGTGGAGATTGCTAAACCAACTTTTAGTGTTTTAAACTCTTCGCTTTTATTTGCAAATGCTTATAATGGAGATGGAGGAAATATAAATATTAGTGCAAGAGATTTTATCGAGTCAACTAATTCAAAAATTTCAGCTTCATCAAAATTTGGACGAGATGGAGAGATAAATATAAAAGCTTTTGAAGTTGATGTAAGTTCAGCTTTAGCCACTTTACCCACAAATTTTTTAGATATTTCAAAATGGAAAAAGACACCTTGCCAAAAACAAAATGGATTTAGTAGTTTTATAATTGAAGGACGAGATGGACTTCCTCTTATGATAGATGATTTTCAGAGTATTTCAATAGAGAATAAAGTGGAGTAGATGATGAATCGAAAACTAATAAGTTTTGATTGGGCAATAAAGAGACTATTAAGAAGTAAAGCAAATTTTAATATTTTAGAGGGATTTTTAAGTGAACTTTTGTTTGAAGATATAAAAATCCTTGAAATCCTTGAGAGCGAGTCTAATAAAACAAAAAAAGCAGAAAAATATAATAGAGTAGATTTAAAAGTTAAAAACTCCAAAGATGAAATAATTATAATTGAACTTCAATATGAGCGAGAGCTTGATTATCTTCAAAGAATACTCTATGGAGTATCAAAAGTTATAAGTGAACATTTAGATAAAGGTGAAATTTATCAGAGAATAGTAAAAGTAATCTCAATAAATATACTCTATTTTGATTTAGGAAGTGGAAAAGATTATATCTATAAAGGAACGACTAGTTTTAAAGGTTTACATTTTCACGATGAATTAAAATTAAGTGATAGACAAATAGAAAAATTTGGAGTAGAGGAAGTTTTTAAACTCTATCCAGAGTATTATTTAATAAAAGTAAATAACTTTGACAATATTGCAAAAGATAGTTTAGATGAGTGGATATATTTTTTAAAGAATGAAGAGATAAAAGATAATTTTCAAGCAAAAGGGTTAAAAGAGGCAAAAGAGGAGTTAGATGTATTGAAATTAAGTGAAAAAGATAGACAAGAGTATGAGAGTTACAAAGAGGATTTACACTATCAAGCAAGTATGTTTGATTCTAGTTTCGGAGAGGGATTTGTAGAGGGTGAGAAAAAAGGAGTTGAAAAAGGAAGAGTTGAAGGAATTGAAAAAGGCGAAAAACAAAAAGCCATAGAGATTGCTAAAAAATCGCTTTTAAAAGGATTAGATATAGAAATAGTTGCAGATTTGACAGGACTTAGTATTGAAGATATTAAAAAAATAAAAAATTAATTTAAATAGAAAGGCTAATCATTGATAAAAAAAGAGATTATAAGTGATAATAGTGCAAATAGCAAACAAATAGAAATTTTAAAAAAATATTTTCCAAATTGTTTTGATAAAAATGGCAAGTTTATTTCTCATAAAATGCAAGAGATTGTCGGAGAGAGTAGTGAATTTTCAAGAGAGAGTTATAGTTTAAATTGGCTTGGAAAATCTTATGCAAGGCTTTTAGCAAATGAGAATCCTTTAACTTTAATAAAAGAAGATAGCGAACACAACTTAAAAGATGAAAATATAAATAGTGAAAATTTACTTATAAAAGGTGATAATTTAGAGGTTTTAAAGCACCTTAGAAATGCTTATAGTAGTTCTATTAAAATGATATATATTGACCCTCCATATAATACGGGCAATGATGGATTTGTTTATAGTGATGATAGAAAATTTACTTTAGATAAACTTGCGAAGTTAGCTGGAATTTCATTTGAAGAGTCTAAGAGAATTTTAGATTTTACGAGTAGTAAATCAAACTCTCACAGTGCGTGGCTAACTTTTATCTATCCACGGCTTTATATTGCAAGAGAACTTTTAAGAGATGATGGAGTTATTTTTATCTCTATTGATGATAATGAAGTAGCACAGTTAAAAATGCTTTGTGATGAGGTTTTTGGAGAGGAGAATTTTATTAAAGATTTAATAAGAAAAACAAAATCAACAACTAATGATGCAAAAATTGGTATAAATATTCAACACGAAAATTGTTTAATTTATGCAAAAAATATAAATTTAATAAATTTATTAGGTGGCGAAAAGGATTTATCAAATTATAAAAATTCAGATAACGACCCAAATGGTGATTGGATTTCAGATAATCCATCAGCAAAAAGTGGAAGTGAAACAAACTATTTTGAAATAGAGAATCCATATACAAAAAAAATTGATTTACCTCCAGTTGGAATGTATTGGAGATTTTCTAAAAATACAATTCAAAAGCATATAGATAGTGGAGTTATATCATTTAAAAAAAAGCATAAAGAAAATGAGAGAGGCTTTATTTATAAAAGATACAAAAATAGATTGAAAACAACAGAAAAAACTTTAGATAGTTTGGTTTTTGTTGATAATTTATATATGAATCAAAAAGCTACAAAAGATTTGCTGGATTTAGGACTTGCAGAATATTTTACATATCCAAAAGGAAGTGATTTTATTTATAAGTTGCTTTTACATAGCACAAATGAAAACGATATTATCCTCGACTTCTTTGCAGGAAGTGGAACGACAGGCGATGCAGTTATGCAACTAAATGCTGAAGATGGGGGCAATCGTAAATTTATTTTAGTACAAATCGCAGAACCAATTGACCCTAAAAAAAATAAAATAGCTTATGAATTTGTAAAAGATGAATTGAAAAAAGAGCCAACTATATTTGAAATTACAAAAGAGAGAATAATAAGAGCATCTAAAAAAATAGAAAATAGCGATATTGATTTAGGTTTTAAAATTTTTGAAGTTGAGCCTATTTTTGAAAACTATTTAGATGATATTGAAGAACTTGAAGATGAAACGAAACTTTTTGATATAAATAGTTTAAATGATGAAGATATTCAAACTTTGCTTACTACTTGGAAACTTTATGATGGTATGAAATTGAGCGATGATTTAAAAACTATTAAACTTGATAAATATATCGCTTATCACTCCAGTGAATATATATATTTTATGGATACTGATTTTACGATAGAGGATTTAGAAATATTTATAAAATTATTAGATGAAGATAAAAATTTTGCACCTTCAAAACTTATACTTTTTGGATATAACTTTGGTAGTAAAATTCAAAAAGAGATTAAAGAGGCACTTGAGAGTTATAAAAATAAAAAATCTATTGAGTTAGATATAGCGATTAGGTATTAAAATGGCAGGATTTAAATTTGAAAGAGATTTACCTCATCAAGTAAAAGCAGTTGAATCTGTATTAAAAGTTTTTGATGGAGTTAGTGCAAGGGAATTAGAAGATAAAACTATCGCTAATATTTCAAATCCAATAATTCCAAATTATAAAAAAAAGAGTAATATTTTTGATATTTCAATGGAAACTGGAACGGGTAAAACTTACACTTATACTAAAATGATGTTTGAATTAAATAAACAGTTGAAAATTGCGAAATTTATAATAGTTGTTCCAACTCTATCAATTAAGGCAGGAACGATTAATTTTTTAAATGCAAAAGCTACAAGAGAGCATTTTAGGGGTGAGTATAATAGTGAAATTAAAACTTATTTAGTTGAAAGTCAAAAAAACAGAAAAAATAAAAAGAGTTATTTTCCTCAAGCTATTAGGGAATTTGTAGAATCAAATAGTTATTTTAATAAAAAAATACATATTTTAATAATAAATGCAGGAATGATAAATTCAGATTCTATGACAAAAAATTATGATGTGACTTTACTTGATAAATTTGCAACTCCTTTTGAAGCTATCTTAGCAATCAATCCAATTACTATTATAGATGAACCACATAAATTTGCAACAGATAATAAAAGTTGGAAAAATATAGAAAAATTTAAATCTCAATATATATTTAGATTTGGTGCAACTTTTGATGAAAAAGAAGAATTTAGCGATAAACATAAATCTATTATAACTCTTTTTGCTTATGTAATTAAAAATAAAAATGGAAGTAAAAATTTAAATTTAATAGTAGAAACAAAAGATAAAGAAAAGAGAGCTTTATTTAAAGATGAAAAACAGAAAATAAGACACGCACAAGAGTTATTTAACTCTTTTAATGAAGATATAAAAATAGAGTTTAAGACTCAATTTGAAAGTGAAAAAATAGTTGAACTTATCAAAGAGTTAATCCCACAAAAGGCAAACCAATGAAAAAATTTATAATTTTTATATTTTTAATTCCACTCTTAGCAGTGGAATTTCCACCAATTAAAGATGATAAAACTTTAGCTACAAGTGAAAAAGTGTTTATAAAAGAGTTTAAATTTGAGGGAAATAGTGTTTTTAGTACTAAAGAACTTACTCAATTACTAAAAGAGTATATAAATCAAGAGATTGATAGTTACAAACTTCAAGAGGCTAGAATTTTAGTTACAAAATATTATGTTGATAATGGCTACATAAATTCTGGTGCAATTATTCCAAACCAAAAAGTGCAAAATGGGATTGTAACTTTTAAAATAGTTGAGGGAAATATCTCAAATTTCAAAATAACAGGTAACAAATACTTAAAAGATAATTATATAAAAGATAGAGTTGATTTTTCAAAATTAAATCAAAAACTTTTAAATATAAATGATTTACAAGAATCTTTAATGCTTTTAAAAGAAAATCCTAGAATTAGTAATTTAAACGCAAAAGTTAGTCCATCAATCAATAAAGGTGAAGCTGATTTGAGTTTGGATTTAAGCGAAGCAAAGCCATATTTTGCAAATTTAAAATTTAATAACTATAAATTTCATACAGTTGGTTCAAATTACTCTGAAATTGAATTAGGACATTTAAGTTTGACTAAAAATGGAGATTCGCTAAATGCTAAATATGGAATAACAAAGGGTGCAAAAGATTATCTTTTAAGTTATGAAGTTCCGTTAAATAGAGATTTTTCAGTTGAATTTAGCTTAAATTCAAGTGAGAGTGAAGTAATAACCGATTATTTTAAAGATTTAAATATAGAGAGTGATATTAAAAGTGCAAAAGTTATGCTTTTATATGAGTTAAAAGAGTTAAAAAATGCTCTCTCTTTTGGAGCTGGAGTTGAAAAAAAGAGTGCAAGAACTTATCTATTTGGTGAGCCGTTTGCATTTATAAAAGGTTTAGATAATGGTGAATATTCAACTTCAGCAATTGAGTTTTTTGCTAGATATGTCAAAAGGGATTTAAATCAAGTTATTGCAACCAAATCAACTCTTAGAATCGGAGGTACATTTTTAGATGCTGATAGTAAATTTATCACTTTATTAGAACAATTTCAATACTTAAAAAAATTAAATTTTTTAAATAGCGAGTTTTTTTTCAAAACAAATCTATTTTTATCAAATAGCGATTTACTCCCAAGTGAGCGATACTCAATTGGTGGAGCTTTAAGTGTGCGAGGATATAGAGAAGCTGAATTTAGTAGCGATAGTGGAGTAAATAGCTTACTTGAACTTAAAATTCCAATAAAAGAAGTTTTTATTATTCCATTTTTTGACATTGGCAAAGGATTTAATAAAAAAG
>DZAZ01000075.1:0-2844 GCA_022729755.1 Helicobacter cetorum
CAAACTTTTTGCAAATTTCTGTGGAAATACTTGGTAAAGCGAAGTAAAATTAAACGGAACAGGAATAAATTCCCCATCAACAAATCCCAATACTCTATGGAAATATGGGTACATTTCTGTGAATTTAGTTATATAATCCCATTGTTTTTGGGAATTAGTATGGAAAATATGCGGACCATATTTGTGGATTAATTGCCCATCTTGGTTGCGATAATCAAAAATATTTCCGGCAATATGCTGTCTGCGGTCAATTATCACTACTTTTTTATTCAATTCGGTTGCGATACGTTCGGCTAAAACAGAGCCTGCCAAGCCCGCACCAACTATTAAAAAATCACACTTCATCTTTTTTTATAAATTTTATTTCTTGTAAAGTTATAGTTTTTGTTAGAAAAATCAATGCCAAAAATATAATAAACGAAATAATCATAAAAGGCAATGAATTTAAAAATTCAATATTAATAAGTAAAAAGGGTAAGGTTGATGCAGCAGAAATCAAAAAGAACCGCAAATACTGCCCAAACAATAAGGTTTTGAAAATTGGGAAAAATATTATTGCAAACACAATAAATACGGAAATTTCCGTAATAATTGCTGCTATAGCTGAACCTCTTTCGAATAAAATTGGCACCAAAACCAGATTCAATATTAGGTTTACTATCAAACCAACAAAATTCCCTATTATTACTTTTCTTTCGTATTTCCAAGCAATTAGGGGTGAGAAAAAAGTAATGCTGTAGTAAATGATTAACACCGAGACCATTAATAGTCGAATAGTAGGCATTGCTGAGGCATAATCCTTGCCGAATAGCATTATTATTTTATCAGCAAAAACAAATAAAAACATCGGCAAATACGTACCAATCGAGAAAGTTAGTTTTGAATATTGTTTAATTATCGATAATCGGTCTTCTTTGCTCGACTTTTTGGAGAAAATTGGATAATAAACAGTTTGAATAACCGAAGATAATAATGTGGCAACTATTAGCACATTAAAAGCAGCAGTGTAAAGACCAGAATAATAGTTATTTGTCTTAACATTTAGGATAAAAAACGGAATATAATTGTAAAATCCTGATAATAGAAAAGTAATTCCAATCGGAATTGATTGTTTTAAGTATTCTTTCCAAAGAGGAAAATTGAATTTTAGCGATAGAGTTTGATAATTACGTATATAGTAAATAATCATTAAAATTGAATTGAAAGAAGCAGATGCAACAATAATAATAGCTGTTAGTTTTATGTCACTTGGATTTTTCACAAATAGAATTATACCTAAGAAATTCAACAGATTTGTGATTATCGAGCGTACTGCGAATACTTCTAACTTCTCTAATGCTTGAAAAACCCAATTTAGCAAGGTATTATTAGCAAAAATATTCAACCCAAAGAGTAATATTGTTGCTTTTTCTATCGGAGGCTTGTCTAAAAAATATGTAATAATCGCAAGAAGAATATAACCAATAAATGCCAATACCAATCTAAGAGTTAAGATGTTATTTACAATATTTTTCATTTCTTTGGGTTTGGTGGCAACTTCACGAGTACCGATAGAATCAAGTCCCAGTGTGGCTAAAATAACAAAATAGGCAACTAAGTATTTTGCTGTTCCATAGATTCCATAAGATTCTACAAACAAAACTCGAGCAAGATATACAGAATAAACTACGCTAAGCAAACGGCTTGCTAACTCTGCTGTACTAAGACTAAGTATGTTTTTGAGTGTCCTTGGAATAGTTCGCATATAATGATTTATCTTAATATCTCGGTTAATGCTACTTTTGCAGAAGTTCGACTATCGCGGTATTTAACTATTATCGGAGTATAAAGCGAGAGTCCAAATTCTTTGGCAAATTCTTTGTCTATTGCACGACTACCAGCAACAACAACTGCATTTTCAGGAATTTCGAGTGGATTGCCATTTTCTGATTGGATTATTCTTTCATTCACTAAATCATATACTTTCATTGAAGAAGTAATAATAACTCCAGAGCCGAATACAGCACCACTGCGAACTACAACTCCTTCGTAAATGCCACAATTTCCACCTATCATCACATTATCTTCAACTATAACAGGAAGGGCATTTGCTGGTTCTAATACTCCACCAATCTGCGAAGCAGCACTTAAATGAATATTCTTACCAAGTTGAGCACCACTTCCAACTAATGCGTGGGAATCCACCATTGTTCCACTATCCACATAAGCACCAATATTTATATAGGCAGGTGGAAGTATAATCACACCCTTTGCCACATAAGCACCAGCGCGAACTGATGAGCCTCCCGGAACAATTCGTACTTTATCTTCTATTGAAAATTGACGAGTTGGCAAAGTATCTTTATCGTAAAATGGGAAGTTCGGATTAATTGAGTAATCAGTAATTTCCGAAAACTTGAATAAATGCAAAATTGCTTGCTTTACCCAAGTATTTGTTGTCCATTGATTATTTTCGTCTTTTTCGGCTGTCCGTATTTTACCTTGATTTAAAAAGTCAATAATATTTTTAGCATATTCCCTAAAAATCGGCTTATAATCAGTCGGAATTTCATCTACGGAAGTAAATTGAGCGGTTAAGTCGATGATTTGTTCTATTTTCATAATTCATTAATTTTATATAAAAACAAAAGTAAGGAAAAATGAGTAAAAAAAGAACAATTTGAATCTAAAAAATGAAAAAATGGCTTAAGTAAAATATTTGTGGAAATTTAGAAAATAAATAAATAATAAAAAATAGGAGTAATGGACAAAATTGATGCTTTTTTTTTCATAAAGAATATTTGTAAATAAATAAAATTTCTCACAAGTTCAATTTTTCCATTACCTTTTTCAATTTATACCATT
>DZAZ01000075.1:2944-9769 GCA_022729755.1 Helicobacter cetorum
ACAAATTCAATTTTAGAACTCCCTTTTCCAATTTATACCATTACAAATTCAATTTTAGAACTCCCTTTTCCAATTTATACCATTACAAATTCAATTTATATCATCGAATAAATGTCCTTTTGTATTTCGGAAAACTTAATTTCTTTCCACAATAAATTTAGTTATGCCGAAAAAAATAAAAAAAATGATAATATTTTCAATATTTTCCTTAATTTATGTTTTATCAATAAGTTAAAATGAAAATTTATCAAAATGAGCAAGATTAGAGTATTGGTTGTAGATGATTCAGTCTTTATGCGTAATTCAATCTCCAAAATTATTACAAGCGAGGAGATAGAAGTAATAGCAACAGCTAACAATGGACAAGAGGCAATAGAAAAAGTTAAGTCGCTAAACCCAGATATAGTAACAATGGATATAGAAATGCCAGTAATGGACGGACTAACCGCCTTAAAGTATATTATGGACGAACATCCCGTGCCTATTATGATGCTAAGTACACTTACTACAGAAGGAGCTGACGCTACCATTAAAGCATTGGACTTAGGAGCAATAGACTTTGTACCCAAAAAAGCAGCATTCACCGAAATGAATAGTTTGAAAGATGAGTTAATTTCTAAAATTACAGAGATAGCTCGAAGCACAAATATTCAAAATAGAGTTCGCCGCAGAAGATTGCTAAACAAAATGAATAGTGGAGAAGTTAGTCGAGAAGAAATTGAAAAATTTGACATCCAAGAGCGATTGAGACAAAAATCTTCACAAAGTCAGAATTATGTTAAATTATTAGATAAGCCAATGCCAGCTGCAAAAGACATTCAAGTAATTGGTATTGGTGTTTCTACCGGCGGACCTGCTGCTTTAAACCAAGTAGTTCCTCTTATTGATGCTAATATTCCTGTACCAATTTTGATTGCACAACACATGCCACCGCATTTTACCAAATCATTAGCAGAAAGGCTTGATTCGCTTGGTAAAATAACTGTAAAGGAACTGGAACATAACGAAAAAATTCACCCTGGTATAGTGTATATCGGACCTGGTGGCAAACATTTCAAAATTCTTCGCAATGGATTAGCAGTAATTGGAGATGAGCCTCAATCTGAGATTTATCGTCCTTCGGCAAATGTTATGTTTCAATCGATTAGTGAATATGCCGGAGGCAAAGCACTTGGAGTAATAATGACAGGTATGGGCGATGATGGCAAACGAGGGTTGTCATTCCTTTCTCGCAATAATGGCTATGTTATATCACAAGATTACGAAAGTTGCATTGTTAATGGAATGCCATCTGCTGCAGTAAATGCAGGCGTTGTAAGCCAAATAATTCAACTAAATAAAATATCTTCATTTATTAATTCAATATTTAGGTAGACTTATGGGAAATGATGAATTATTTGACGCATTTGAAAATCAAGATGAATTAGGAGATCTGGATGACAATTCTCCTTTGCTAAATTTAGATGATTTGTCTGATGATTTGTTTGGTGGTTTAGTCGCTGATAAAGTATCGCCAAGTGCTAAAATTATCAAGCAGAAAGATGTAGATGTTAATTATCCAAAGTTTGGTGAGGAAGAAGCCATAGTTTATTTGAATGAAGATTACGAAGAAACTAAAAAGTCGAGGTTTTCACCATCTTATATTCCAAAGGGAGAGGACACAGACAAAGAATTCAATCATCAAGAAGTATTAATAAAAAACTTTAAGGATTTTTTGGTTATTCCCAAAATAACTGGAAGCAATCCTAATCGCAAATCAAGAAATATTTACAGTAAAGACGAAGTTGAAGAAAAAGATGCATCTGTTGAGATTTCTAACAATGTTCCTTTTGATGATGTATCGAGTTCGGAAAGTTCTGTAATTGTTAATCGTGGAATTGACGGCGAGATTGAAAGCTTGGAAGTTTATTGCAAAGACGGAGAAAAAATCCTAATTCGCTTTGATTTTGGTGATGAAGAAGTTGTGCAATAATTAAAGAAATTAGTAAAAAAATTATCTTGTAATTATTTCTTAATATTATAATTACAAATATTTAAATATGTAAATTTAAGTTTATCATTAATAATCCATAATAATTTATTATTTTTGAAATCTTTTTAAAAATCGGAATTTAGTTTAAAATGAAATTATCATTAAAGTGGTTAAAAGAATATATTGATATAGAAGCAACTCCCGAAGAAATCGATGTTGCATTAACAAACTTAGGTATAGAAGTTGAAAAAATTGAAAAAAACAAAGACAAATACCAAAACTTCTTTATTGCTCAAGTATTGAAAAGTGATTTTGTAGAGGGTTCTGACCATTTACATTATTGTGAAGTTACTGATGGAACAAATAATTACAGTTTGATTTGCGGTGCTCCAAATGTAGATGTTAATCAGAAAGTTGTGCTTGGAACTGCAGGAGCTGTCCTGCCTGCAAATGGATTAAAATTAGAGAAAAAGAAAATTCGTGGGTTAGTTTCTAATGGTATGATTTGTTCAAAACACGAATTAGGAATTGATGATGATCATAGTGGAATATGGGTTTTGCCCGAAAATACTCAAATCGGCACAAGTTTAGTTGACTTTTTAGATGCTGACGATGTATTTTTTGAAATTTCCGTAACTCCAAACCGCGGTGATTGCTTATCTCACATTGGTATAGCAAGAGAATTATCTGCTTATTATAATCTTCCAATAAAGTATCCAATTATTCCACAAGAATTATTCGGAAAAAATGGCGATATTCAAAATTTAGCGAAAGTGGAGATTATGGATTCGGGAAAAAATCCTCGATATGTTGCCAAATTAGTTAAGAATGTAAAAATTCAAGAATCGCCTGAATGGTTAAAGAAAAAGATAGTTGGTTTAGGTTTGCGACCTATCAATAACGTTGTAGATATTACAAATTTTGTGTTATTCGAAATGAATCAACCTTTGCACGCATTTGATTATGACAAAATTGCTAATCATCATATAATTATTAAAACTGCCGAAGAAAATTCTAAATTTACCACACTTGATGGTAAAGAACGGACATTAGATGGAAATATGCTCACAATATGCGATGCCGAAAAAATCATAGCAATCGCTGGCGTGATGGGTGGACAAAATTCCGAAATTACTGAAACTACTCAAAATGTTTTGATTGAATCTGCTTATTTTAATCCCGTTTCTATTCGCAGGACTTCTAAAAAATTAGGTTTGTCCTCGGATTCATCTTACAGATTTGAACGCGGAGCTGACTGGGCAAGAATTGACATCGCTGCCAATCGTGCTGCACAGCTGATTGCCGAATTAGGTGGTGGCGAAATTGTTTCTGGTATTATTGATGAATTTCCAAATCCAATTCAAAGACCCGAAATTGAGTTAAGATTTGAGAGGACTCGCAATATTATTGGTTATAAAATCGAAAATAATAAATTAGTGGAATTATTGGGCAAATTAAACTTCGAAATAGTTTCCCAAAATGAAAATAGCGTTATTGTGCTTGCTCCAACTTATCGCAGTGATATTTCAATTGAAGTAGATTTGATTGAGGAAATTGCACGATTATTTGGTTACGACAATATTGCCCCACAATTTGTCTCACAAATCGACACTTCGTCAAGTCCTATCCCGAGCAATTTGTCGGTTCCACAACTCCGTCAAAAAATAAAAACATTTTTGATTAATCGCGGTTTGAACGAAGTTCTCACCCAAAATATGCTTGAACCAGCAATTGCCAAGAAATTTAGCGAAGAATTAGTTGAAATTTCCAATCCGCTTGGTGAAGAATTATCAATTTTGCGTCCATCAATATTACCTTCGATGCTCAAAACAATCAGAAATAATGAAAGAATGGGCAATCAAATTTTGAAATTATTCGAAATTGGTAAAATTTTCACTAAAACCACAGAAAAAACTGAATTCATAGATGGAATTAATGAGTCTGATAATTTGGTAATTGGATTTAGCGGTTATGAAACTACTAAACAATGGGGAATTAAGGAAAGAAAACTTGATTTTTACGATGTAAAAGGATTAGTTTCTGAATTATTTAAAGTTCTAAAAATCAATAATGTCAAGTTCAAACAAGTTGAAGATGATATTGTTGGTTTTTCCAATAATAAACTTGTTCTTTCCGTTAAAAATCAAGAGATAGGTATGATTGGCGAAGTAAGCAAAGAATTTTTAGATTATTACGAATTAACAAACCAAGTTTATACTGCTATAATCAAGCTCGACAAAGTTTATAAATTCGAAATAAAACAACCAAAATTCAAGCACTTAACTTCATTCCCATCTGTCTTCAGGGATTTAGCTTTTGTTGTTAATGATAATATCCAAGTTGGTGATGTTTTAGATAATATTATTGCAATTTCCGGCAATTTGCTTAATAAATGTGATTTATTTGATATTTACAAAGGCAAACCAATTGAAGCTGGATTCAAGAGCATTGCTTTCAGTTTGGAATTTTCATCGTCATCTAAAACTTTAACTGATGAAGAAATTGAGCCAATTTTGAAAAAAATTATTGACCTTGTTCAAACTAAATACCAAGGTATATTAAGAACAATTTAAATTCATAACTTATGACTAATGAATTAGAAAATAGTAATATTATTGAACTTTTGGGCAAACCTGTCCAAAAAATATGGGACTTAATTAAAGTTCTTATTAGTCATTTGAAGAAAGAGATTTCGAACAATCGTGAATTGCAACAACAAAACACAATTTTGCAAGAGAAGGTTGACATAATTGAATCGCAACTAAAATTAATTTCACTAAAATCCGATGAATTGGAACTTTCCAATTTAGAAAAAGATGAAATTATCGCAAAGCATAATTCGGACAATTTCAATCTTAACGAAAGAATAAAAGAATTAAATTGGGAAGTTGACGAGATAAATAAGGTATTGAATATCGACAAAGAACAAATTAGGTTATTGCAAGATAAAATTGATAACACTGAAAAAATTAATGGACAATATGCAATTCTACAAGAGAAAAACAAAATACTTCAAGCCGCAATTGACGAACTTACAATAAGTAAAATTCAATTGACTTCGCAATTAGCAGAAATTCCAATTCTGAAAGAACAAATATTACAACGGGAAGCCGAAATTGCCACCGCTCAAATAAAAATTTCAGAAAATGAAAAAATTATCGAGCAATTAAGAATTAAGATTGAAGAGCATATCAATAATATTTACGAGTTGGAATCAAGCAAAGTGCCTACAAACGAGCAAGCCACCAAGCAAGAAGAAGAAATCGCTAAATTGCAATCTTTGATAATTAAGTCACAGAAAATCAATGATAATTTCAAATCCCAAATTGAAATATTAAACACCGAAGTCAAATCAAAGAATGAACAAATTAAGAAATTGTCTTCTGATATAAAAGCCCAAAAACAAGAATTATCTGAAAAAGATAGAGCGTTTTCCAAATTGGAAAGCAAACTAAAAGAAGTTTCAATTTCATTAGATAAGTATAAATTATATAATACTGGGCTTTTTGCAAATAGATTGAATGAGGTTACCGAAGAAATATCTCTTCTTAAAGAAGAGAAGTTCGCTAATACAAAAAAAATAATGAGTTTAGAACAAAGAAATCAGGAATACGAACATAAGATAGATGCTTTAATTCAAAGTTTGTCCGAAAAGCAAAGTTTATTAGAGCAAAAGAATACTGAATACAAAAATAAAAATGATATAACAATTTCTAAAATATTAAACTTGCAGAAATTGTTAAAGGACAATGAATTAATCAATTAATTAGAATTAATTGATTTTTTAAAATTAAGTGAATAAAAAATAATATATAATAAATAACGTTATAATTATATTAATATAGATAGTTATGCAAGAAGCAATAAATTTTGAAATTGGTGGTCAATCTTTTAAATTAATTGGCAATGACAAAGAAGCAACTGCAAGGGCAGCTGCATTAGTAAGTGAAAAATATGATATTATTAATGAACAAAGTGCAGCAAGCTCCAACAGAGAATTAGTTTTTATGTTATCTGCTTTAAATTTAGCAGAAGAGTTATTAAGAGAAAAAAATAATACAAAACAAGTTACCGAATATCTTGAAAAGGAAGCAGGTAAAATGTTAGATTATGTACAAGTGGAGATTGACCTTCTAATCCAAAATTGAGTTCTTTATATATTTCGCCGCATCTATCTATCAAATATAATTTTGCAAGAACTATAGTAAAAATCTATGGGATTTAGTCTCTTGTTATCAATAGCAGGCCTCAGTTGATTCTTCAACTTAGATGGAAACTAGCGATAATTTGGCTATTTTACCCGAGCGTGCAAGAACCTGCGTTCTCGTGCTCTTTATGATAGAAGATGCGGTTTTTTTTATTATTACAAATTTAGTTTAAGAATAATGAATAATGAAAAATAAGATATTAAGTAAGATATTAAATAATTACAACTTATTATAATATAAATGATTTATAAACACAATTAAGGAATACAAATGGAAATATCAGTTCTAAGTATTGTTGGGTTGGTTGTGGGAGCAGCAATTGGATATTTTTTATCCCTATCAGCTGGCAAAAAACAATCTGCCCGGATTATTAGCGAAGCAGAGTCGAAATCAAAGCAAATTATTACCGATTCCGAAAAAACTTCAGAGCATATCAAGAAAGAAAAATTACTTGAAGTAAAAGAAGAATGGCACAAGAGAAAGAGCGACTTTGACGCTGATAAAAGTGCAAAATTGCAGAGGATTAATCAAGCAGAACAGCAATTAAAGAAGAGAGAAGAAAATCTTGAAAACAGATTGGATTTGATACTAAAACGAGAAAAACAAATTCAAGATAGCGAAGCCGCTATCAAGAAAGGACAACAA
>DZAZ01000014.1 GCA_022729755.1 Helicobacter cetorum
TTCGTTTAACTCTTTATCTTTTGTAATAATTTTTATAACTTTTTGTATAGTTTTTTGAAAATTTGCACTAACGAAAGGTTTAGTTATAAAATAGCTAATACCGATATCTATCGCTTTAATAAAAAATTCTGTATCAGTATTTGCACTTAAAAGTACAACTTTTGTATTTGGACTTTCTTCTTTTATAATTTTTGCCAAAGAAAGTCCATCCATTTTTGGCATAGTAATATCAGTAATAACCATATCTGGCTTTTCACTATGAAATAACTCTAAACCTTCTTCCCCATTACTTGCTAATATTGGAGTGTCACATAAATATTTTAATAAATAACTTTTAACTATTTCTCTAATTATTTCTTCATCTTCTATGATTAATACTTTTAGATTTTTGATTTTATTTTGCAATTTAATTTCCTTATAATTTGTAATTAAAGTAGTTAAAAAAGGATTTCTAGTATACTATTTAATTGATAAAAAAAGTATTATTTTTTTAAAAAGGGGTGTTTGTGACAAACTTAAAAGCTTTACAAGCAGTTGGAAAAAATTTAGTTGTTTTATATGTAGAAGACCAAGAAGAGATTAGGATATTTACAAAATCTATTTTAGAAAACTTTTTTAAGGAGGTTTTGGTTGCAAAAAATGGAGAAGAGGGTTTATATCTATTTTTAAATAATAAATTTGATATGGTTATAACTGATATTCAAATGCCTAAAATGACGGGTTTAGAGATGGTTAAGGAGATTAAAAAAATTGATGAATTTATGCCTGTTGTTATAACTACTGCTTTTAATGATGAAGATTATTTTTTAGATTCGATTGAACTTGGGGTTGATAGATATATTCTAAAACCACTTGAGCCAAAAAAATTAACAAGTGCTTTATATGCCGTTTCTTTAGCTGTAAATAATAGAATAAAAGCAAAAGAGTATGAACAAAAATTAATTCAAGAAAAAATAAATAAAGCGACTTCAAATGCAATTGATAAAGTTGCAAACTCTTTTCCTGTTGGATGTATTGTTTATACAAATGATGATGTTAGATTTATAAATTCCACTTTTGGCGAAATTATCTCTGAAAAAAATCTTAAAAAACTTGCAAACAAAGAGATGAAATTAGATGATTTATTTCAAAAACAAAATGATTATTTAACTTCATTAAAAGAGTTAAGTGAAAATAAAGATTTAGTTGTTATTCAAACCGACAAAGGTAAAGGAATTTTTAGAGTTAATTTAAAAGAGGTGGATTTGGATTGTAATGGAGTTTTGAGTAAAATTTTCTCTTTTAGTGATATAACTTTGCTTGAGTATCAAAAAAATAAAATTAAAAATTTCAATGAAGTGCTTAAAGATGTGCTTTTTACCAAATTTAAAAAGACAAATCAAGAAGACAAAATCGCTTTAATTGAACCAAAAAGGAGAGTTTTAATTTTAAATGAAGATGAAAAAAATATTTTAAGAAAATCGCAAAAACACAAAACCACAGCAATCGATTATTTAAATGAGCTTGATGAGAGTATTTTAGAAGAGCTTTTAGATATGCAAGAGTTAGAAAATGAGTTAAAAGATGAGTTACACAGAGATTTAGCTTTTTCAAAAATTATTTTAAATGTTTCACAAAAAATTTTAACTTATTCAAGTGTTATAAAATCACTTATTGAGTTTGAAGATTTGGCTTTTGCTCTCTCTTCACTTTCAAACTTAATTGAAAATTTAAATGATAATTTAGATGAAAAGAAAAAACGAAAAATTTTAACAATTTTAGAAGCCATAATTTCAGATTTATCAAGTTGGAGAAAAACTATATTTTTAGATAAAAATGCACTTGATATTCACTATTTAGATAGTTCTTTATTTAGCTCTTGTGTGCAAATAGAGTTAGAATTAAGCGATAATCACACAGTTGATGATAATGAAATTTTAGAACTTTTTTAAGGAAAATCTTATGATTAGTGCAAAAATGTTAAGAGAAGTTTCAAAAGAACAAAGAATTTTATATGTAGAAGATCAACTAGAAGTTAGGGAAATGTTTTTAAGATTTTTAAGTAATTTTTTTGAAGATATTACAGTTGCAACAGATGGTGATGATGGATTAGAAATATATAAAGCAAATCAAAATTTTGACATTATTATAAGCGATATTCAAATGCCAAAATTAGACGGTATGGAAATGGTTGAAGAGATAAAAAAAATCAATGAATATCAAAGTATTATTTTCATAACAGCTTTTAATTTTGAAAAATATTTAATAAAAGCAATCAGATTAAATATAGATGGATATATTATTAAACCAATTGAACCCGTGCAAGTTATCGAAGTTTTGTATAAAACTGCAAAAAAAGTAAAAGATAATAAAGAGTTAATAAATTATCAAAATCACTTAAAAGAGTTGGTTGAGTATAAAACTAAAGAGATAATTTCGCTAAATATTGAAATAGATAAAACTTTAAGAGAAGTTTTATTCACACTCGGAGGTATGGCTGAAGTTCGCTCAAAAGAGACAGGAAACCACGTAAAAAGAGTTGCAAATTTTTCAAAAGTTTTAGCTAGAGCTTATGGGCTTGATAATATAGAAATTGAACTACTTGAGAATGCTTCAGCAATGCACGACATCGGTAAAATAGCAATTCCCGATGAAATATTAAATAAACCTGCAAAATTGAGTGAAGATGAATTTGAATTGATGAAAAAACATACCGTTTATGGGTATGAAATGTTAAAGAGTTCAGAGAGAAAATTTTTTAAAACTGCCGCAATAGTAGCTTATGAACATCACGAAAAATATGATGGAAGTGGTTATCCAAATAGAAAAAAAGGTGAAGATATTCATTTATATGGAAGAATAACAGCAATAGCTGATGTTTTTGATGCACTCTCAAGCGATAGAGTTTATAAAAAAGCTTGGGAATTGGATAGAGTTTTGGAATTGTTAAAAAGCGAAAGTGCAAAGCATTTTGACCCGCATTTAATCGATTTATTCTTCGATAATTTAGATGAAATACTTATTATTAAAAATGAATTTAAAGATAAGTTTTTAATTTAGCACTTAATCATAAAATAATATAATAGACTTCAAAATTAAAAGTTAAGGAGTTTTTATGGCAAATTTAAAAGCCCTACTTTCGCTAGATGGTGTTAGTGCTGTTGGTGAATTTAGTGCAGATGGACAATTGCTTAATATTGTTGGTGATATGAGTGTAAAAGCGGCTAAAGTTGCGGCTTTAATGGCTTCGGCTAATATGGCTTCGGCTAAAATGCAAACGGCTGGTTGGACTATGCACACAGGTAAAGATGGGTTTGAACCTGCAATTGGTTTTGCTGTAAGTGGACCGAAAAAAACTGCATTAATAGTTAGAAATATTGGTGTATTTGTGGATAATGATAAAGCAGATTTTGACCAATTATTTAAAATATTAAATGAAATATAAAGCAAAATTATGAAACTCCTTTTTATTAGACACTCAATTGCAAAAGAACGGCAAGAGTGGGAAGGCGATGATTTAGAAAGACCTTTAAGTGAAAAAGGCAAAAAAGTAGCAAATGAATTTTTTGAAAAAGTTTCAAAAATTTATGATATCGATTTGATTATAACTTCAAAAGCAAAAAGAGCAAAAGATACAGCCAATATTTTAAATTCTTATGCTAAAATTAAATTAATTGAAGATGATAAATTAAATCCTAGTTCAACTTTTGAAGATTTTATACGAATTAAAGAGAAAATTGAAAATAAATTTGATAATATTAAAGTCGTTGTTTTCGTTGGTCACGAACCAGATTTTAGTCAAATTATTTCAAAACTGGTTTCGAGTGGAGTTCTTAATATTAAACTATCTAAACCTTGTGTTTTAGAAGTTGAATTTAATGATAATATCGGGGAGTTAAGAAGTTTTTTAACTCCTAAAAATTTAAAAAAATGGAGAGTATAGTATGAAGAAAGTTTTCTTATCGATGGTAGTAGCAGGAAGTTTAGTTGCATCAAGTTTACCTAACTTTGAGACAACTCCAAGTGTTGGAAATATGAATTCAAACGATTCAAATTTAAAAAGTAGAGTTCATTCAGGTATCGGTTTTGGTAGTAAAATAAGAGATGATTTAATGTTAAATTTACTCTATTTCAAAGCTCACAACAGAGCTTATAAAGATGGTGTAAATAAGACGGATACAGACACATTTATATTAAATCCTGAATACTATTTATTAAAAGAAGAAGGTAGTAAATTTTTACCTTATATTACAGCTGGTTTAGGATTTCAAACATTTGACAATGAAATGTATAAAAATGAAGATGGTTTCCTTTTCAATTATGGGGTTGGTTTAAGATATATTTTAAATCCATTAACTCACTTTAAAGCTGAAGCAAAACAGTTAATTGACGAAGATGGCGATAGTAACTTTTTCTATACAGCTGGTTTATCATTTCCTTTTGGTGTAACACCTGAAAAAAAACCTGAAGTTGTTGCTGATAGCGATGGCGATGGTGTAAATGATAATTTAGATAAATGTCCAAATACTCCAAAAGGTGTTGAGGTTGATAGCGATGGATGTCCACTTGATAGCGATGGAGATGGAGTTCCTGATTATTTAGATAAATGTCCAAACACTCCAAAAGGTACAAAAGTTGATAAAAACGGATGTCCAATTGTTGTTGAAAATGATAGCGATGGTGATGGTGTAACTGATAAATTAGATAAATGTCCAAACACTCCAAAAGGTGTTGAGGTTGATAGCAATGGATGTCCACTTGATAGCGATGGAGACGGGGTTCCTGATTATTTAGATAAATGTCCAAATACTCCAAAAGGCTTTAGAGTTGATAAAAATGGATGTGAAGTTAGTTTCGTATTTAATGTAACTTTTGATTATGATTCAGCTAACTTGAAAGATTCTTCATTTGCTTCAATTAGTGATTTTACAAAATTCTTAAATGAAAATCCTCAATATAAAGTAGAAGTTCAAGGTCATACAGATTCAAAAGGAAGCGATTCTTACAATCAAAAATTATCAGAAAAAAGAGCAAAATCGGTTTATGATAAATTAATCCAAAACGGAATTGCTAAAAATAGACTTTCTTCAAAAGGTTATGGCGAAGTTGCACCTGTTGCTAACAATGCTACTGAAGATGGAAGAGGTCAAAATAGAAGAGTTGAGGGAAAATTAATTAAATAACTCCTTCTTTTCCCCTTTTTCTCTCCTTTTTATTATTTATATTTTTTAATAAAAGAGTTTAAATGTTAAAAACAAGCGAAAATAAAATCATTATTTTTATATCTATTTTTTTAGTCGTTTTTGCGAATTTTTCGTTTTTTAGTAATGTTTTAAAGATTTATCCATTTTCACTATTTTTCATTTCAATTATTATTGTTTTAACAACTTTTTTAATATTTTTATTTTCGCTTGTTAGCTCAAAATATACTACAAAACCTCTAATTATTGCGATTTTAATTATTTCATCAATTACAGCTTATTTTATGGATAGTTATAATGTTATTATTGATGAGAGTATGATTAAAAATGTTTTCGAGACAAATTTAACTGAATCTATCGAATTATTTAATTTTAAATTGATTTTTTATATAGTTTTTTTAGGATTTCTACCATCATATTTTATTTTTAAAGCAGAAATTAAATACTCAACTTTAATAAATAGATTAAAAATTTTATTTATTACATTAATAATTATTATTTTAAATATTTTTGCATTTAGTAAAAATTACACTTCATTTTTTAGAGAACATAAACCCCTTAGATACTATGCAAATCCACCTTTTTATATCTACTCATTTGTTAAATATTTAAGTGCTAATTTTGAAATTAAAAACCAAAAATTACGACAAATTGGATTAGATGCAAAAATACCAAAAAGTGATTTAAATAGAGAATTAATCATATTAGTTGTCGGTGAAGCGGCTAGATTTGATAGATTTTCGATAAATGGATATGAAAAAGAGACAAATCCAAACTTAAAACAAGAAGATATTATTAGTTTTCAAAATTTTCACTCTTGTGGAACAACAACAGCAGTATCAGTTCCTTGTATGTTTTCAATATTTGGAAGAGAAAATTATGAAGATAATAAAGCAAAAAATAGTGAAAATTTACTTGATGTACTAAAAAGAGCAGGAGTTTATGTACTTTGGAGAGATAATAATTCAGACTCAAAAAGTGTTGCAACTAGAGTAAATTATGAAAATTTTAAAACACAAAATTTAAATAAAATATGTGATATTGAGTGTAGAGATGAGGGAATGCTTGATGGATTGCAAGAGATTATCAATTCTAAAAAAGATGGAGATATTTTAATAATCCTTCATCAAATGGGCAATCACGGCCCAGCTTATTATAAAAGGTATCCAAAAGAGTTTGAAAAATTTACTCCAGTTTGTAAAAGCAATCAATTAGAGGAGTGTAGCGAAGAAGAGATAAATAATGCTTATGATAATGCGATTAGTTACACTGATTATTTTTTATCAAAAACCATAAATTTATTAAAACAAAACTCAAATAAGTTTGAAACAGCACTGTTTTATATAAGTGACCACGGCGAGTCGCTTGGAGAAAGTGGGCTTTATCTTCACGGAATGCCATATTTTTTAGCACCTGATACTCAAACTCATATTCCCGCAATTGCTTGGTTTGGGGATAGTTTTCATATAGATAAAAACGATTTAAAGAAAAAAGTTAATGAGAGTTTTTCTCAAGATAATTTATTTCATACAATGCTAAATTTATTTGAGATAAACAGTAGCATTTATGATAAATCAAAAGACATAATTAATTATGATAAATAAAAATATTTTAATAACTACACTTATCTTAATATTATCTATTTTAATATTTGAATTTAGTCAAATTGATTTGACAATACAAACAATGTTTTATAATTTCGATACAAAACATTGGCTCATAGATAAAAATGAACCTATTTTTAAGGAGATTTTTTACGATGATATTAAAATATTATTAATACTTTTTAATATTTTTATTTTAATATCTATCTTTGTATTTAGAGAAAGTCAAATTATAAAAAGATTTAAACACGGACTTATTTTAGTTTTATTATCTTTTATTTTTGTACCTTCCATAATATCTGGATTAAAAGTTATTACAAATATTCCTTGTCCTAAAAATATAAAAATATTTAATGGAACTTATCCATATGTAAAAATTTTTGATAGTTATCCAAAAGAGTTTATTTGTGATAAAAAAATAAAATGTTTTCCAGCAGGTCACGCAAGTGGAGGTTTTGCTTTAATGAGTTTATATTTTTTATTTACAAATCAAAGAAATAAAAATTTAGCTTTAATTTTTGCAATCTCTTTAGGATTTACAATGGGAATTTATAAAATGTTAATAGGCGACCATTTTCTAAGTCACACAATAGTTACAATGATACTTTCGTGGCTCATAATATTAATTATATATCAAAGTTATTTTAGGATTTTAAATGCGAAACCAACCAAAATATAATTTTTTTAAAAATAGCTCTTATGTAATAAAAGGGCTTAAAGATTTAATCTTAAATGAAACTTCTTTTAAAATAGAGTTAATTATTACACTCTTTTTACTTCCCGTGATTTTTATTATAGATACTTCTATGATAAATAAGCTACTCTTATTTATCTCATTAATGGGAATGCTTATAGCTGAAACAATAAATAGTGCAATTGAGCGAGTTGTGGATTTAGTTACACTAAAACATAATGAAATGGCAGGAAGAGCCAAAGATGTGGGAAGTGTGATTGTTTTTTTAAGTATTATTATTTTTGTGGTCGTATGGAGTGTCATTTTAAGTTGAAATAACTATTTTCAAATTTTCGTTCTATTTTCTTTGGGTATTGTAATTTTAAAGGGATTGAACAATTAATCTATCTTTTCTCTTTTTTTATATAATACATTTGCAATAATATCTATTAACTTTTCAAATTCATCTTTTAGATTTTCTTTATTTAATAAAAAGTTATCTTTTTCTTTTTTAACAATTTCTAAATCGTGTTTGGTTATTTCGCATTGTTTAGTGATTAATTCTAATTTATCATTTTCATTTAAATGTTTTTGTTGTAAACAACTATTTAATTTAATAAGTTTAGTATTTAGTGTATTAATTAATTCATTTTTTTTAGTTAAAAAATTTATATAATCTCTATATTGAGTGATTATTGAATTGATTTTTGAGGTACTAACTTTATTACCATTTTTATCAATTAATTCAGGTCTTTTATATTTACCAGTTATATCTTCATCGATTTCTCCATTGAAATAATCAATAAAATTTTTTGCATTTAAATTATCACTTATTAAAATATTTAAGAATTTTTCAGCTTGAATTGTCAAAACTAAATTAAATTTATCTCGTAATATAAAATTACCAAATCCCTCTATTAGTGTATTCTGTGAATTTTTAATAATCTTATTTAAAAATAAAAAAATATATTTTTGAATTGTTACAATATTCTTATTCATAAATTCAATATTTGATATTTTTTTAAAATTTAACTCTTTTTTAAGTGCTTGATTTGTAATTATTATAATAAATTTATTAATATTATCTTCACTTTCAAATATTTGATTTTTTAAATTTTCAAGTTCATCTATTGGTAAACCATTAAATCTCCTCTCTCTTGGGTTTAGTTTATCTTTAATATTAGTACAAAATTCTTTTTTAATTTTGATTTTTTTAACTTCTTGCAAAAGTTTTTCAAAGTCAAAATTTGGTTTTTTTTTCATTAATACTTTAATCAAAAATCTTTTTATATTTAAATATTCTTCATCAAACTCTTTTAAATTTTTACATATCTCTTTGATTTTACTCTCTTGAGTTTCAATTAATTCTGGAAGTAATTTTAAATAATCAACTCTGTCTTGTTCAATATTAAGTAGCTCTTGTTTTGAGAATTCATATTTAGAGTTTAAATTTTTAATTTCAACATCAAGTTCAGTTTTTTTTGTGTTGATAACTTTAATTTCATCTGATAAATCCAAATACTCTTGAGAATCTTTATTTTTAATTTTTTGTCTTTTTTCTAATAAATTTTTATGTGTCTCTTCTACATCTTTTAACTCATTTTGACTTTTTAATAAACTATCTTTTAACTCATTTGTTTTTGTATTTTCTATATTCTTTACTTTTAAAAATTCATACACTTTTGTTTTTGATTCTTCTATCTTAATTTCAGCAATGTCAATTAATTTTAAATATTTTTCTCTTGCAATAGAATTTTGTCTGATAGTAGTAAAATTAAAAGTTTTATCATTTTCAAGTATCTCTTTTTCAAAAAAATATTTTATAATTTTTATATCAAAAATATTATTTGTAGTTGAAATTCTAAGTAAAAAATCACTCATAAATCCAAGAATCATCCCACTTTTTTTACCAAAACTATCTTTTAAAATTTTTTCTATAATTAAATTAACTTTTTTATAACTTCCATTATTATTTTCTATTTTTATAGAGCTATCTTTTAACTTTTCGCCTATATCAAAATCATTTTCTAAAAGTTTTATAAAATCAATCATCAATCTTTTATAAATATTTGAGATATTAAATACTTCTTTTAAAGATAAAAATTTAATATCAATTAAAGATAAATAAAGAGAAATAGAGGAGTGTAAAAATTTATTTAAACTTTTATTATCAATAAAAACAAGTTTCATTAAATCCGTAATATTATCCTTTTCAATTTTTCCTCTTATTAAAATCTTATCCTCTTGAATTAAAACAACACCTTGATTGTAATCAAATGCAAGTTGTTTTAGTGCGTCTTTAATAAAACTAGTTAATTCAGTTTCATTTTTATTGTAAATTTTTAATATCTCGTTTGCATCGCTATATATTTGATTGATTATACTATTTGCACTAGGATTTTTTCTATCCAATAAAATCATTCCACTTTCTTCAAATGAGTAAATATGTTCCTTGTAAATTTCAATCTTATTAATTAATTCATTAACCATATTTATCCTTAAGTTTAAAAATAATTATATTACTAAAAATTTATTCACACAGATATGCTATTATAATAATATTTTATATTAAAAAGCAAGATGGAGTTCAAAAAGATAGAGGCAAAACAAAATATTATACCAAATATGCTAAATATTTAGGTATAACACGATGGTGGAGCGAATTATTGGAAAGTAAGGACGAACTGGAGCAAAGTATAACGAATTATGTCTATAATTACAACCATCATATCAAATATTCAGGGATATCCAATTGAGTGTTTAGAGAGTTGGTTTAACGAAAAACAAAAGTTGTTTAAAGTTGATACAAAAACATTTAAAAATGCAAAAAGATGGTTATATTTAAATGATTATAGTAGTGGACTTGACAAGTATAAACATATAAATTATAAAATAGTCTCAAAAATGGAGTTATCTTTAAATTAGCTATGTTATAATTAAAAAAGTGATTTTAATAAAAAGGGCTTATATGTGTGCAGAGAGACTTCAAAGAATTTTGATGGCTGTGGTTATTGGAGTTGTTATAGTGCTATTTAATAGTGGTTATATGCTATTTGGTAATATTTTAGGTGGATTTGTAATTTTGATGATTTTAGCTTGGGCTTTTAGTAATTTTTGTCCATCTATTTGGATATTTGAAAAGTTTTTTGGAAAATGCAATTGGGGAAACAAAAGTGAATAGTAAAATAAGTTATAAAGATAGCGGTGTTGATATTGATGCTGGAAACTCTTTGGTTGAACAAATTAAACCATTTGTAAAAGAGACTTTTAATAAAAATGTGATTGGTGGAATTGGTTCATTTTCTGGTGCTTTTGCACTTCCAAGTGGTTATAAAGCTCCTGTGTTACTTTCAGCAACTGACGGAGTTGGAACAAAGTTAAAATTAGCAATTGAAGCGAAAAAGTTTGACACAGTTGGAATTGATTTGGTCGCAATGTGTGTGAATGATTTGATTTGTAATTTTGGTGAACCTCTGTTTTTTTTAGATTATTATGCAACTTCAAAGTTAAATGTAGCCGAAGCAAAAGAGGTTATAAAAGGGATTGCAAAAGGTTGTATTGAAGCTGAGTGTGCATTAATTGGCGGAGAAACAGCTGAAATGCCCGATATGTATCAAAAAAATGATTTTGATTTGGCTGGTTTTGCAGTTGGAGTTGCTGAAAAAGATGATTTAAATAAAAATAGTGTAAAAGATGGTGATGTTATAATCGCACTTGCAAGTAGTGGTGTGCATTCAAATGGCTTTTCACTTGTTAGAAAATTGATGTTTGAGAAATTAAATCATAAATTTGACGATGAGTTTGATGGTCAAAAATTAATAGATTTACTCTTAAGCCCAACTAAAATTTATGTAAAAACTTTTAAAGAAGTAAAAGATAAAGTAAATGCACTAGCCCATATTACGGGAGGTGGAATAGTTGAAAATTTACCTAGAGTTTTACCACAAGGTTTAAAAGCCGTTGTTAAAAAAGATGATATTAGAGTTTTAGAAATATTTAAATATATGTCAAAATATGTAGAAGAAGCTGAAATGTTCAGGACTTTTAATATGGGTGTTGGAATGGTTTTTGTAGTGGATAAATCAAATGTTGATGAAGTTATCGCAAAAACTGGTGGTTATGTAATTGGCAAAATAACAAAAGGTGAAAAAGAAGTAGAGTTAATTTAACTCTATTTTCATTAATCACAAAATAGTTCCAAATTCATATCACATCCCTTACTATAATATCAAGAATGTTTTACCAACTGAAACAGTAAATTATTCTCACTATCCACACAATAAAAATTATTTGACTAAAATTATAAAAATAAAAGTATGTATTGAAATTAAAAATATTTTTAAAACACCTAAAAGAAAAAAATTATTAGTTAAAGTGGGTTGTGAGATTTTTTATTTCACCTCTTAAATTTTTTTTATATTTTTTCACTCTATTTTTTTTATTTAAAACCCACATAAGTTTTGTAATACTAGCCTCCAAACTCATATCAAAACCGTTAATAACTCCCATCTTTTGCAGTTTTGAACTACTTTTATAAAGTCCAATTTCTACACTTCCTTGAGTTGATTGAGTAATATTTACAATGAGTTTTTTCATTTTTTTAGCTTTTTTTAAAATTTTTAAAAATTTTTTATTTTCAGGCATATTGCCAGAACCAAAGCTTTCAATGACTATACCTTTAATTTTTTTATTTAATAAAATTTTTTTTAAATATTTTGGTTTACTTGATGGAGTTAGTAAAATATTTGCCACATTTTCATTAATGTCACAATCTAATTTTAATTTTTTATCACTTTTTTTTAATAAGAGTTTTGTATCTATTTTTATATCTTTTTCTATAATTCCAAGTGGAGGAAAATTGAGTGAGTTAAAAGCATTAAAACTTGTAGTTGAAACTTTTGTAGCTCTATTTGCTCTTAAAATTTTATCTCCAAAGACAATTAGGACTTCAGGAATATTTTTTTTCGCTACAAAAATTGAATTTACAAAATTTAAAACTCCATCACTCCTTGGATTTGAAATAGGAAGTTGCGAACCAGTAAAAACGATAGGTTTGGAAAGATTTTTAAACATAAAACTAAGCATTGATGAGCTATAAGCTAAAGTATCTGTTCCGTGTAAAATAATAAATCCATCATAATCGTTATAAACTTTTTTTATCTCTTTTGCAATTTTTATCCAATTCTTTGGCTTAATATTTGAAGAGTCTATAATTTTTTTGCAACTTTTGAGTTTTAAAATTGCCAAATTATCAATATTTGTCAAATATTTTCTTAACTCTTTTAATGGTGCTGGTTTCAAGCCATTTTTTGTTTCAACCATTCCAATTGTGCCACCAACATACAAAACAAATATTTTTTTCATAACTATTTTATAAATTAATCTATTTTTAAAACTGCTAAAAATGCTTCTTGTGGAAGTTCAACTCTTCCGATTGACTTCATTCTCTTTTTACCAGCTTTTTGTTTTTCTAATAATTTTCGCTTTCTCGTAATATCGCCACCATAACACTTAGCTGTTACATTTTTGCCCATAGATTTGACTGTTTCTCTTGCTATTACTTTATTTCCAACACTTGCTTGGATTGCAACTTCAAATAATTGTCTTGGAACCAACTCTTTCATAGCCTTAACTAAATCTCTTCCTCTAGTATAAGATTTATCTCGATGAACTATGATAGAAAGGGCATCTACAACTTCATTTGCAACTCTTACATCAAGCTTAATCAAATCGCCCTCTTTATACTCAATCGGTTCATAATCAAAACTAGCATAACCTTTTGTAGCCGATTTTAGCTTATCATAAAAATCAATTATTATCTCATTCATTGGCACTAAATACTCAAGCATTACCCGTTCAGGATTGATATAATCCATTTTATTTTGAACTCCTCGTTTATCGTTTAAAATCGTAATAATATTTCCCACATATTCAGTTGGAGTTAAAACAGTAGCTTTTGCATAAGGTTCTAATATTTTCTCAATTCTACCAACATCAGGTAATTCGCTTGGATTTTGCACTTCAATTTGAGTTCCATCAGTTAAAATAACTTGATAAATTACTGTTGGTGCAGTTGCAATTAAATCCATATCAAACTCTCGCTCAAGTCTCTCTTTTACAACTTCCATATGAAGCATTCCCAAAAATCCAACCCTAAATCCAAAACCCAAAGCTACGGAGGTTTCAGGTTCATAACTAATTGAAGCATCATTCATTTTAAGTTTATCAAGTGCATCTCTTAAATCTTCAAATTTATCAGTTTCTATCGGATAAAGTCCAGCAAATACAAAACTTTTCACCTCTTCAAAACCTGCAACAGGCTTTTTTGTTGGACTTTTTGCATCAGTTATCGTATCGCCTACTTGCACATCTTTTACATTTTTAAGCCCAAGCACCACAATCCCAACTTCACCAGCTTTAATTTCACTTGTTTTAATTGGAGCTATTGGATTTGGATACATCAAATCATTTACTTGATGTTTTTTGCCAGTTCCCATAACTAAAATTTCTTGATTTTTTTTGATACTTCCATCAAAAACTCTCACAAGTGCAACAGCACCCAAATAATTATCAAACCAACTATCATAAATTAAGGCTTTTGTCGAATCATTAGCATCTCCTTTTGGAGGAGGAACTCGTTCAACTATCGTATTTAAAAGCTCCTTTATACCAACTCCTGTTTTTGCACTAACTAATATCGCTCCACTACAATCAAGCCCAATAGTCGCCTCAATTTCATCAATTACTCTATCAGGGTCAGCAGCTGGAAGGTCAATTTTATTAATTACGGGAATAATCTCAAGATTATTTTCAAGTGCAATATAAACATTTGCAATAGTTTGAGCTTCAACTCCTTGAGAAGCATCAACAACAAGCAAAGCTCCATCACTACTTTTAAGAGATTTACTAACTTCATAACTAAAATCAACGTGTCCTGGAGTATCGATTAAATTTAAAATATAATTTTGTCCATCTTTTTGATAATTAAGCCTTACACTTTGGGCTTTAATAGTAATGCCTCGCTCTTTTTCAATGTCCATTCCATCGAGTAATTGAGCTCTCATTTCTCTATCACTTACGGCTTTGCACTCTTGCATTAATCTATCAGCAAGTGTGCTTTTACCGTGGTCGATATGAGCTATAATTGAAAAGTTTCTTATATTATTCATAATTTCCTCTAAAGTTTATTTTTTTAATTAAATAATTTTTCTATATCTTTTGTAATTAAATCTGGTCTAAAGAAATATTCATAAATTTTACCAAATTCGATAAATTTAGCCTCTTTCTCTTGTCCTTGATTTATATGATAGCCCACAAATTCGCCACCATTATATGAAGATGTAAAGTAACCATCTCTATTCCACATAACCCATTCTCCACAACTTCCAACGAAAATATTTAAAACTGGATAGATGGTCTTATTGCTTCCTATTTCTCTTAAATCCCAAATTTTGATGATATTATCTTTTGAACCACTAACTAAAATATGTTTGTGACTTGATAAAGCCATAATAGTGTCAGTATGTCCTTCAAATGAAGCTAATTCACTTCCATTTAAATCATAAGCTTTTAAAATTCCAACGTGTCCGCCTGAAATTATTAAGCCACCATCACTAAATCCATAAACTTTATGAACAAAGCCATTGGCACTACTATCTCTTAAAATTTCTTTGTAGTTTTCTTGATTTTTAGTTAAAACTAAAATTGCATCAAGGTCATTATATCTTCCACCCATTTTATGCGAAAGTGAATATTTGCCATAAGTTAAAGGCATAACTTTTGAATTATTTACTTCATTATTTTTTAAAATAAAATTCTCTAACGAAAAACTTCTAGTATTAGCTTTTGTATGGCTTTTTATCGCTACATCACTTAAAACTTCATTTCCAAATAAAATATTTGCTCCATCAATTGAAACACTTGTAACTGGAGCTCCAAAGCCTATAAGTTTACCCAAACTTTCGCCATTTTTAATATTCCACATATAAATTTCTTGTGCATCATAACCACCAGCTGTAATTGCAGTTTGATTGTCTAAAAATGCAACCCCACCTAAATTTTCAATTTGTTTATCAAAACTTGAAACTTGGCTAAAATCACTCATTTGATAAACTTTAGTTTCGATTTTTCTATCATTATCCCAAGCTGAAGTTAGTAGATACTCACCATTTGGAGAGAAAGCTAAGTTTTTTTGTCTAAAACCTACATCAATACTTTTCACTAAATTTAAATCTTTATCCAAAATATTTACAACTCTATCATATCCACCAGTTGCAATATAATTTAAATTTATCGCAATTGAACGAGCATCTTTATGCTCAAAACTTTTTAGTAAATCTCCATTTAAATTAAACATTCTTATAAAACCATCATAACTTGCTGAAATAATTTTATAAGTCCCATCTTTATCTTTGAAAATTTTTACATCATTAGTGTCTGATGTATTAGCTTTTATAGCTTTAATTAAATTAAACCAAGTTTTGATACTCACATCATTATTAGCCCAAATATACTCTCTTGATTTTTGATAAATTTTAATTTCACCATTTTTTAAAGCGGTTGCTAAATATTCTCCGTCTTCACTAACATCGCTTCTTTTTATAACTGAAGTATCTTTTAAAACTTGAATAATCTCTTTTGTTTTAAAATTATAAATCCTAACAGTTGGCTTTGCATCTAAACTTCTAGTATCAACAACAGCAGCTATTAATAAATCTTTTGTGAGTTCAATATCTTGGATAGAGCCAAATCCATCCCCAATTTCGCCTCTAATTTCACCAATTAAAGTTTTTTTATATAAATCCCAAATTTTGATGGTTTTATCTTCACTAGATGTAATTAATAAATTATCTTTTACCAAAATTTGAGTAATTATTCCAATATGACCTCTTGTATTGATTTGCAAAAATGCTTGTCGTTTTTCTATCAATTCAGCCAAAATTTCAGCTACACTTTTTTCACTTCTTGAAACTCTTGAATTTGTAGCATTATATAAAAGCTCACTAAATTCGCCTCTTGTGGATTGAATTGGTTTTGAGTTTTTTGAGAGTTTTATCTTTTGTGTCAAATCTCTTTTATCTTTTAAACTTCTTGTATTTCTATACACACTATCGCACTCTTCATAAGTATAAAAAGAGCTATTTTTTATAAAAAAGTAATCTAAATAGTTAAATTTATCTGAAACTATTTTATAAATCTCACCCTCATTTATCGCTTTTAGAGTTGAATTTTGAGTTTTAAAAATTCCATTTTCATCAGTTATTGCCACAATTTCAAAACCATTTTCACTCTTTTTAAATAGTTTTGCATCTCTTAAATTTGTGCTTAAACTTTCACCAAAAACTATCTCTGGATTTAAAATTTTATCTTCACTCGTTTGTATTTCGCAATTATCAACTCCTGAAACCCAAAAACCATCTTCATTAGCAATATGGGCTAAATCCCCGCCTTTATTTGGCATATATGAAGACCATCTACTGTTTTTATAACTAAACACACTTGATACACAACTAGCATTAAAATTATTCATATTAACGATATCTTCACTCGCACCAATTAACTTCCAACCCCTATTAACCTCTATTACTTGAGCATTTAAAAACCCAAGTAAAAATACTATTGAAAATAAAATTTTCATAAAATACATCTCCCTTTATTTATTTTTGATAACTCTGTGCAATAATTTTAGCTAACTCTAGTAAATTTTCAGACCAATTTATAGCAAGTGGTGAGAGTGGTTTTACTTTGGCTCCAACTTCACTTGCTATAACTTTAGCAGCTTTATCTGAAAATTCAGGTGCAGTTATTATAACTTTTATTTTCTCTTCTTTAGCCTCTTTTATGATGTGCATTAGCATTTTTGGTTTTGGCTCTTTTCCTTCAAACTCTATTGGAAATTGAACTAAATCATAATCTCTTGTAAAATATCCAAATGCTGGATGAAATACCATTACTTTAGAATTTTTTGGCACATCTTTTAATATTTCTTTGATTTTATTATCACTATTTTCTATCTCTTTGATAAATTTTTCATAATTTACTTTATAAATATTTTCATTATTTTTATCATAAGTAATTAAGATATCAAGAGTATTTTTAGCAATATTTTTCACCTCTTTTGCACTCATCCAAATATGTGGGTCTTTTCCATCGTGATGGTGATTATCTTTGTGTTCGTGATGTTCGTGTTCTTCGTGTTTTTCAAAATCAATATAATTAGCATTTTTGCTAATATCTTCTATTTTCATATTTTTATTTTGAGATGCAAATTTCGTAAGCCACGGTTTTTCAAACTCATTTAATCCTATCTTCATATAAATTTTAGCTTTTTCGATGGCTTTCATTTGAGATGGTTTTGGCTCATAACTATGAGGGTCAGCACCAATTGGAACCATAACATCAACATTGACAAATTCACCTCCAATTTTTTCCACAAAAGTTTTTTGAGGTGCTATTGTGACTACAACATTCATATTTGCAAACAGTGTCGCACTACAAAGTAAACTAACTATTGATACTGTTTTTAACATTTTTTTTCCTTTATTGAGTTTTGAACTCATTTAATTTTTTGCTTAACTCTTCAGTAGTTTTATGTAAATGCTCAATCGTAACAACCATTTCTTCCACACTTCTTGCATTAGAGCTTGAAAGTTCATTTACCTCTTCTACCTCTTGAATTTTATCTTTTACACTATTTGATATTTTAATAGTATCTATCAGCGATTTATCGGCAACTTTAGCACTATTTTGCATAATGGTTGAAGTATCGTTTATTTTATGTTCAACTTCATTAGACACACTAGAAAGCTCACTAATAGCTTTTGAATTGATATTCATTTGCTCACTTGCATCAACAATTGCTTGAACTATTACATTGATAGTGGCATTGATTTCACTTAAGCTTTTTTGAGTTCGCTCGGCAAGTTGTCTAACCTCATCAGCCACAACCGCAAAACCTCTACCGTGTTCACCAGCACGTGCCGCTTCAATTGCGGCATTAAGTGCAAGTAAATTTGTTTGGTCAGCAATATCATTAATTACAGTTAAAACATTTTTTACAGCCTCTGCATCTGTGCTTAATTGATTTAATTTTCTTGCAAGTTCTTCTTCAATTTGAGAACTTTTATTGATTTTTGCAACCATATCTAAGATTTTACTTCTAGCATCTTCTAAATTTTCACTAGCATTTATAATATCTTTTTTTGTCTCTTCAGCTTCAATAATGGAATCTCTCAATAACTCTTCCATCTCTTTTGAACTTTTTACAATTACATCTATAATTTGTGCTTCATTTTCAACTCTATTTCCAATTTGAATTGATGTAGCATATAATTCATTTGCAATTGAAGCACTCTCATAAGATGTATCTTTTGAACTACCAATTGTTAAATGTATTTTTTCAATAAATTTATTAATTTCAGCACTTGCTTTACCTATTTCGTTCGAATTTACTAAAAGTCGTTTTGTTAAATCGCCATCGCCATTAGCTAAGTTTGTAGCTCTATCTTTTAAATCGTTAAGTTCTCTTGTGATGTCGCTTATTAAAATATAACTAAATATAATTGATAGTAACACCACAATGAAATTTATGCTTATAAAAAGGCTCATCTTATATTCTGCTGTTAAAATTATCTCTTCAATCTCTAATAATAAATTTTTTGATAACTCATCTTCAACCTCTTTTAATAAATTTATCTTTTGAGTAATAGTAGTAAAAAAGTATCCTGCTTCAACTCCAAATTCACCTTTGTCATATTTTGAGATAGCGATTTCTCTCATTTTATTAACTTCAGCGACTATATTATTTTCAAGTTTCATTTGTAAAAATTCTTTATTTTTATCGCTTGAGCTTATATTAAAAGAGTTTATATAACTATCTTGTTCAGTTATTAATTTTATAAATTTAATAAACATTCCATCTGCAAAACTATCTTTTGCAAAAGTGTTGGTTAAAACGGCTCTTTCAACTCCACTTCTCTCTTTTGATAATAAAAAATTTGAGTATGAAATTAAACTTTTTGTCAAATCATTATTTGAACTTATTTTAGAAATACTACTAATAGTTTCTAAAAAATTATTATTTAAGTTGGTGTAATAATTTAGCACATCTTGAGCACTAATAGACAATGAAGTAATTTTTTCTCTTATCTCTTTTAAATTATTTAATTCACTTAAAGCTCGTGAAATAGCATCAAATAAAGTTTTTGGATAAACAGTTGTGTCAAATTTAAAAGTTGCTAAAAATTGCTCTAAATCTTCCTTTTTTTTATCACTTTCAATTCTTTGAGCTTTTAACTCATCACCAAATTTTTTTCCACTTGAACCAACAAATCCTGAAGACATTCCTCTCTCTTTTTGAATTTCGTGTACTAAAGTACTAATTTTTACAGATAAAAAAACACCATTTTTTAAAAAAGTTGCTTCCTTATACTCTATATATTTATTAAAACTTAAATTAATGGATAAAGCAATAATTGTAACAATTAAGATTAATAATATAGATATTAATCTTACTTTAATCGAAATATTTTTTAACATTTTTTTTCCTTGATTGAATATTTTTTGAAATTATATCCAAAAGTTATAGATAATTATTTTCTGTTATAATATTCTTATATTTTAACCAGTGTGAAAGGCAACTTAATGAATTGGCAACAAGATAGAGAAAAGTATATAGAAAAATTACAAGATTCAAAAAAAGCGATTGATTATATAATTCATATAAAAGAAACTTTTTTACATTTTAGTGAAGATTCTCTTGAAAGTGAAGCAATTAAATATAAAAAACAACTTGATAGATATATTGATAAACTAAAAAAAGATAAGTTTGAAGTGGCAATTGTTGGACTTGAAAAAGCTGGTAAAAGTACATTTGCAAATGCACTTATGAGAGCAGATTTTTTACCTGAAGCAAAAGAGAGATGTACTTTTACAACTACAATAGTTGAAGCCTCAAGCGAAGATATTGCTGAAATTGAATTTTTTAGCAAAGAAGAGTTTGTAAAAAAGTTTGAAGATTTGCTTGATTATATTGAGTTTAATGGAGCCAAATTTGATAGTTTAACTTTAGGCGATATTGAAAATCACTTAAATGTATTATCTCAAACTGACCAAAGGCGATACGAAGAGATAATTAGGAGTGATACACTTGATGATATCAACTCTATTATTTCTAAAAGAGAAGATTTAAATAAATATTTAGGTGCTAAAAAACTTAAATTAAAAGGGCAAAATTTAAAAAACGATATAAAAAAATATATCGTTGAAGAAGAGATTGCAAGGGCAGTTAAAGAAATTTCAATAAAATCATCTAACTTAAAAGCACTTGATAATTTAATACTTTATGATGTTCCAGGATTTGACTCTCCAACAAAACTTCACAAAAAACAAGCAATTGATAAAATGATTGAAGCTGATGCAGTTTTATTTGTGGTTTCGGTGGCTGATAGAGTAAGTTTTGTAAAAAGTCAAATTGATGTGCTAAATTCAGTTCAAGATGAATATGGTCAATCTTTGGCTGATAAAATGATTATTTTTGGAAATAAAATTGATGTGCATATCGCACTTGATGAGAATGGAATTGATAAAAATAAAAGCTTAAGTGAAATTAGCGAATATCAAAGATTGCTTAAAAGTGAGTTAATCAAATATAAAATTTTTAATGAAAAAAATCTCTATTTTGGCTCACCTTTAGCATATCTTGAACAAGAAGAGATATTAAGTTCTAAAAGTAGTGTTTCTAAAATGAAAATACTTGAGTTAAAGAGTGGAATTGAGGAGATTTTAACTAGATTAAATGAGTTTTTTAATTACGATAGATTTAATATTTTGGTTAATATTTTAAATAAATTAATTGCTGATATAAAGCTATTTTTAAGTGAATTTTTAAAGAATAATCGAGTTGATAGTGATAAAGAGTCGCTAACTGGTCAAATGCTTAATTTTGTAGATGAGTTTTGGCTACCAAAACGAGATAGTTTAATTCAAAAATTAAATGAACTTTCAAATGAGATGAATTTAAAAGCTTATGAAATTGATATTTTAATTTCGCAAAAAATTTCAAATGAGTGGATACCAAGATTATTAATAAGCGATGAAATTATTAATAATCACCACAATCGCCTTGCAAGTGGAAGTATAAAAACTGAACAACCTGAAAAAGTGAATGTAAATTTAAGAGATGAGCTTTATAAAAAATCTGTAAATGGTTTTATAGAAATTTGCTCAACTATTGCGATTGAGAAAAATCAAAATGTAAAAGAGAAAATTAAAGAGTTGATGAGTGAAGTTATGTTTGATGGCAAAAAACTACCTTCACTTGAGAGTGTAAAAGAAAAACTTCATCAAAAAATTGAAGAACTTGTACAAGATTTTTCTTATGATAAAAAGTCATACACTCCGTTAATTAGCCGTTTTGCAAACGATATTTTAGAAATTTTAATACTAAATCCAGTTACAGATAAATTTGAAGGTACAAGAGTAAATAAATTTTTAAAATCTCAAAAAAATATCGAATCTATAATGATTTTTGATAGTAATTATAACGATGAACTTGAATTTTATGAGCAAGATTTGGTTAAAAGGCTTTTAATTCAAGAGAGTGTTGTAAATTTAGATGACATTAAACGAAAGCTTGATAATTCATTAAAAGATGTATTTAAGATTGAAGGTGATGAAGATGAGAATTTTAAAAAATTTAAAGAAGATTTGGCAAAAACTATAAATGATAAAAAACTCTCAATCAAAAAAGTGATTAAAAATATTTATCGCTCTCCAGCAATGTTAAAACGAATGGGCGAAGATAGGTATGAGGAGCTTCAAAATTTTATCGATAAAGTTCACGAAAATGCACTTGAGAGTTTAATTTCAAATGCAGAGATGGCTCTTAGTTACAAAGATGTTAAAGATGAAATTAATGAAGATATTAATTCACTTGAATTTATTTTAAATAATATTGTTCTAAAAGCTGTAAAAATCGAAGAACCATTTAAGCACTCAATTGAGTATCAAATTCAAGCTATTAAAAATGACCTTGAAAGCGGTAAAAAACTCAAAAGTTTTATAAATTCAAATATTGCAAAAATCGAAAGTGAAAAGTTTGCTTATATCGAAAATAGATATAAAAAATCTCAAGAGTTTAATGAAGTGTTAACTATTTGTGAGGAAGTTATTTCTAAATTATAAAGATTATTATTATTTCAAATAGATAAGTTATATTAGTTGTTTTATAAGTTAAATTTAATTAGAGTTTTGATAAATTCAGTTTCAAATTAAAATTTACAAAGGGGGTAAATGTGGCAAGAGTAATCGTACTTGGTGCAGGTGTTTCAGGACATACTGTAGCTACATTCACAAAAGATTGGCTAGGTAAGGGACACGAGGTTATCGTTGTTTCTCCAAATAGTAGATGGAATTGGATACCATCAAATATTTGGGTTGGAGTTGGGTTAATGCAACCTGAAGATGTAACTTTTGAGTTAGCACCTGTTTATAAAAAAATAGGAATTGATTAAAGACAAGCAAAGGCGGTTTCAATCAATCCAGAAGGTGATAGCGAAATTAACAAACCTTTCGTAACTATCGAATATACTGAACCTTCAAAAGAAGGCAAAGTTGAAAAAGTTAGTTATGATTATTTAGTAAATGCAACAGGACCTAAGCTAAATTTTAATGCAACCGAAGGATTAGGGCCAGATAATGGACATTCACTATCGGTTTGTACAGCACTTCACGCAAAAGAAGCTGCAACAAAACTTGATGAAATTATAAAAGAGATGAAAGAGGGCAAAAAGAAAACTTTTGTAATTGGTGTAGGTCACGGAATGGCAACTTGTCAAGGTGCGGCATTTGAGTATATTTTTAATGTTGAACACATTTTAAAAAGAAATAATGTTAGAGATAAAGCAAAATTAATTTGGATTTCTAATGAGTTTGAACTTGGCGACTTTGGAATGGGTGGACTTCACATTCAAAAAGGTGGATATATTACAAATAGTAAAGTTTTCACAGAATCAGTTATGGCAGAGCGAGATATCTTTTGGATAACAAGAGCTCATCCTACAAAAATTGAAGATGGAAAAATCCACTATGAAACACTTGATGGCGAGTTTAAAGTGATTGATTTTGACTTTGCAATGTTAATTCCTCCATTTGCTGGAGTTGGTTTAAAAGCTTACAATAAAGCTGGTGAAGATATAACAGCTAATTTATTTGCACCAAATGGCTTTATGAAAGTAGATGCAGATTACACTCCAAAAGCTTATGAAGAGTGGCAAGCTAGTGATTGGCCAAAAACACTACAAAACCCAACTTATAAAAATATTTTTGCGGTTGGAATTGCATTTGCACCGCCTCATCCAATAAGTAAACCAATGAAAAGTCCAAATGGAACACAAATTTTCCCAACACCTCCAAGAACAGGTATGCCTTCTGGAATTATGGGAAAAGCGATTGCAGGAAGCATAGTTGATATGATTAGAGGTGCAAAAGAGCCAACTCATACAGCAAGTATGGCAGAGATGGGTGCAGCTTGTGTAGCTTCAACTGGTGCAGGAATATTTGATGGAAGTGCAGCAGCAATGACAGTTTTTCCAGTTGTGCCTGATTTTAAAAAGTATCCAGAGTTTGGAAGAGACCCAGAGTTAACATTTGGTGAACTAGGGCTTTCAGCACATTGGATAAAATATATACTACATCATATGTTTATTTACAAAGCAAAATTAAAACCAGGTTGGACATTAATTCCAGAATAGGAGAGAAAAATGGAACAAAAAGTAACAGTAGAAAATCAAAAACCATATGAACAAGCTTATTTCCCGCCAAAACCGACGGGAACAACAAAGTTTTTTAGAAATTGTGTAATTTGGCAAATTATAAGATTTATCGCTTTAAATATAAAAATGCTTCAAGTCGTTTCTAAATCACACCACTAAAAACTTACTTTCCCCTTTTGGGGCTTATTTAAAAATCTAAAAAAGGGTAAAAACAATGGGTAAAGTAATGACAACAATTAAAATTACAAGTTATGATAGTTTAAGGGATTATAAAAAAGGTGCCGTATCTCAAGATGGTATAAAATCAATCGAACTTAACGAAGTACTTGTAGATAGTGGAGCTAGTATGCTTTGTCTTAATAAAGAACTCATAGAAAAACTTGATTTAGAATTTTTAAAAACTGTAAAAGTCAATGTGGCTGATGGAATTGTTGAGCGAGGAATTTATGGTCCTGTTGTGTATGAAATTCAAGGAAGAGTTGCAAGAGGCGATGTGATGGAACTTGCACATCCAAAAATAAAAGCACTTATTGGACAAATTCCACTTGAACAACTTGATTTTTTGATAAATCCATCTTCAAATAGGCTGATTGCAAATCCTGAACACGATGGACAATTGATATTGGACCAATTAATAATTAGTGAAGATTTGAAATTTGAAATTATTGAAGAATAAAATTTAATGCTTCCCTTGATACTTACAAAACCAAAGAAAATTTTAATTATTGGTGGAGGAAATTCAGCTTTAATTAAATTAAAAATCTTAAGTAAAAGTAGCAATGAAATAAGTTGTTATGGACTTTCTTTTGCTAGAGAAATTGATAATTATAAATTAAAAAAAGTAAAAAAAGATTTTTACGAAATGAATTTAAGTGAATTTAGCGAATTTGATTTAATATATTTTGCAATTGCTTATCCAAATAATAAACAACAAGAAGAGTTTTTTTTAAACACTATTTCAATTTTAAGTGAGAAAAAATTAATTAATGTACTTTCAAAACCAAATTTAAGCAATTTTATTCACCCTTGTACAAGGGAAAAAGATGGCATTTTAATCTCTGTTTCAACTAAAAAACCAAAATTATCTTGTGCTTTGGCAGAAAAATTTATAGATGAAATTGAAATCTAGTTACACAACTGGAGTTCATACAGTAGCTACGATTAAGGCACTTTTAAGTAAAAACTATAAAAGTGTAAAAATAAAACTTCCAACTAAGAAAATTGCAAATATTAAAATAAATAATTTTTTAAAAACTAAAAATTTTATAAAAGTTACCTCAATTAAGGGTTTAAACGATGATTTAGATGTTACAAAAGGTTGTAAAATAGAAACTTTTTTAGTAAAAAAAATCAAAAAAAATTTTTTAAATAAAATAAAACATAATCCAGTAATTATAAAAATTAATTCAAATAAAATTTATCTTTATGCTGGAATTGGTGTGGGAGTTGTGACTAAAAAAGGCTTAAAAATCGATGTTGGCTATCCTGCAATCAATCCAATACCATTAAAAATACTAAGAAATGAAGCAAAAAAAGTATTAAAAACTAATCATAAAAAATTTCATTTTATAATCAGTGTTAAAAACGGCGAAAAATTAGCAAAAAATACGGCAAATTCAAAAGTTGGAGTTCTTGGAGGGCTTTCGATTTTAGGCACAAGTGGAATTGTAAAACCTATTTCAAATGAAGCTTATTTAAGTAGCATTGAAACTGAAATTAAAGTTGCAAATGCAAATTGTAAAAAAATTATTTTTACTCTTGGAAATTTAGCTTTTAATTTTGCAAAAGCACAAAATAGAGAAATTTGTGTAGTTGAAATTGGAAATTTTATATTTAATTCATTTGAATTTTTAAAAAAATGTAATTTTGAAGAGGTCATTTTTATCGCAAGTTTAGGCAAAATGACAAAAGTTGCACAAGGTTTTAAAAATACTCATAATCGTTTTGGTGAAATTGATTTCAATTTGCTAAAACTTTGGATTAAAGAAGAGTTTAAAATTGAATTAAATCATAAATTTAATACTACAAAAGAGTTAATTAATGAATTATATAAGCTTAATTTAAGTGAAAAGCTTTATCTTTTAATTATACAAAAAGCAATCGAAGTTTTGAGTGGTTGGAGTGAATTCAGTGCTAATTTAAAAGTGATATGCTTAGAAGAGAAAAAAGAGGCTACTTTAAGTTTCTCTTTGGAAAAGCTAAAGCAATAGTTGTAAAAACAATTATTATCGTATAATAGACAAAATCTGGCACGGGAACAGGGTCACCTTTTGCATAAGAGTGAAGTCCAGAGAGGTAAAAATTCACTCCAAAGTAAGTCATAATAACTGAAGCAAACCCAACTAAACTCATTATATTAAAAATATAAATTGAGTTGAAGTTTGGAATAAATCTCATATGAAGTATAAAGATATAAATCAGCATTGTTACGAGTGTCCAAGTCTCTTTTGGGTCCCAACCCCAATATCTTCCCCAAGATTCATTTGCCCAAACTCCACCTAAAAAGTTACCAATTGAAAGTAAAATAAGACCAACTATTAAACTCATTTCATTTATGTAAGTCAACTCTTTTATTGATAAATCTAAAAATTTAGAGTTTTTTCTAAGAATAAATAAAATTAAATTTATAAATCCTAAAATTGCACCCAAACCTAAAAAGCCATAACTAGCCGTAATTACTGAAACGTGAATTGTGAGCCAATAAGATTTTAAAACAGGAACTATATTTGAAATTTGAGAATCCATCCAACTTAAATGTGCAATAAAAAGAGTTAAAGCAGCTAAAATTGCCGTTGCTGAAATTGTCATAGATGAATTTTTAGCAAAAATAATTCCAGCTAAAATTGTTGCAAAAGAGATATAAATCATCGATTCAAAGCCGTTGCTCCAAGGTGCATGACCCGAAATATACCATCTAAGTAAAAGTCCAAAAGTGTGAAAAATAAATCCAGCAATTAGTAAATATTTGGCTACTTTTATGACTTTGTCTAAATTCAATTTTGGATTTAAAATATGGCTAAATGATAAAATAAGTAAAATAAATCCAATAATCCCATAAAATGGCATAAGATTTTCAAAAATATTTAAATTATTATAGAGTAATTCAGCCTCGATTTTACCGTCACTTTGAATAAGATTAGCTCCATTAATCCTTTGATAATTAATAATTTCAGCCAATTTTTTATTTGGCTCACTCCAATCTTGTGAATTTAGTGATTTATCGATTGCTTCAAAATACTCTTTTGTTAAATTTTTCACTATCTCTTTATCATTATTTTGGAAAGTTTTCATCGCATCAATTGGTGAATACCAAGCACTATTTGCATCATTTACTTTAGGAAAAATTTTTAACAGCTCTCCTGTAAAAATCATAAAAGAGATATTAATTCTCTCATCAACTGCTAAAATTTCTTTATCAAATTTATCCCTAAATGCTGGTCTTTTTCGATTTGCTTCTTCAACATAAGGAAGTAATTTATATCCTTCAGCTTCATCAAAAAAGTCCACAAATGCCAAATATTTCTCATTTTTTTCAATTCCTAAAATTTCATTTATTTGAGGATTTGAAACTTTTAATAATTTTATCATTTGCCATTCACTCGGCTTTGTGGTCATTCCTAAAAGTATTTGATTTGCACTTAAACCATAAAATTCACTTTTTTTTGAAATTTTATTTAAAATTTCTATTGAAAGTGTACTTATCGGCTTTATTCTACCCGTTACATCTTGTACTAAAAGTTCGCTAAAGCTGTCAGAATGGGCTTTGTCAAATGATTGAATAGTTTTTAAAATATCTTCAGTATTAGCATTTAAAGTTGTAGAAAAGCCAAAAAATAAAATCATTATTAAACTAGCAATTAAACTCTTTTCGTTTTGAACTTTTGATAAATTTTGCATCAATTTTCTAAATCTTCCTTTTGGGCTTAAAAGCGATAAAAACATTCCAATTCCTAACATCCAATATCCAAGATATGTTATAAAAGTACCTAAATAATCGTGATTTACCGAAAGAATTGTACCTTTTTCATCTTGGTCATAAGATGATTGATAAAACCTAAATCCTTTATAATCCAAAATATGGTTCATATAAATTCTATAATCAAAGCTGTTATTTCCATCAATTACACTAACTTCACTTGCATAAGAAGATGGGCTCATAGAACCAGCATATCTCTCAAGCTCGAAATCTCGCAACTTTATCGCAAAAGGAAGTGTAATATATTTGCTTCCATAAGAGATATCAAAATGCAAACCATCAATATCAATATGACTAGCTTCGCCAAATTGCCCATTTTTACCTAAAACACTAACAACTTCACTCTTATCATTTACATCAATTTTAAATTTAAAAGCATCAATTGCACCATCTTTAGAGTTTGAAGAGATAAGTTTAACTCCAGCTTTTGGATAAAAATTCTTAAGTACAAATTGAATTTGCTCATTTGAATATAGTGTTCTAGTTTCTAATTTATTAAGCTCACTTGAATTTAACTCGCGAACTTCCCTTGTATCCATTGAAAACGATTGAATTTGTGAATTTAATTTAAAAAAGAGTTCTTTTTCATTTAGTTTAAATTCAACTCCATCGCAACTTTGATTAAAACAAAATTTAACTCCACCAACGTCTTTAATTTCACCTTCAGCCAAAAATATACTTTCAGGATTAGCACTATTTGAAACCATAAGTGAAAGAGTTGGTTTACCATTTTCATCTTCTATAATAGAATTGGTAGCATTTGGAATAAACTCAATCAAATCAATATCAATCTTTTTATCTTTTATTGCTAATTTTTGTTTAAAATTATGACTTCCAAGTTCGGCTAATAAAAGTTTATCTTCAAAATAGTAATTTTTTTCGCCATCATTTATTTTAAGTTGAAAATAACTATCACTTGTTAAAATTTGATTTTCACTCATACCTTCTTTAATACTCATTGTGCCTTCATAACCAATATATCTTGTAACACCAGCACCTAGTAAAATAAATAAAAATGCTAAATGAAACAAAAAAATACCAATCTTTTCTTTTTGATAAAGTTTAAATCTAAAAATATTTACAATTAAATTGATTGTAAGTAAAATAAGAAGCAACTCAAACCATTTTGCATTATAAATTAAAACTTTTGCACTATTTATACCAAAATCATTTTCGATAAATGTAGCACTTGCTACTGCAATTGCAAAAATAATGGTTAAAATACCCATCATTTTCATAGAACTTAAAGCTTGAAAAAAATCTTTCATTTATTTACTACCTTTTTTAAAAAATAAGTCCTAATTTTACTTTGTGAAACTAAATTTTTTCTTATATTAAAGCACTTATTAAAAGGGTATTTGCTAAAATTAGCTTAAACAATGCTAAATTTAGGAGATTTTATGGATTATAAGGATAGTTTACTACTACCTAAAACTACATTTGAGATGCGAGGAAATTTACCTCAAAATGAGCCTTTAAGATATAAAAAGTGGGATGAAGATAAAATTTATAAAAAAATGATAGAAAATAGAGTGCAAAGAGAAGAGTTTAATCTTCACGATGGACCTCCTTATGCTAATGGCAATACTCATATAGGTCACGCACTAAATAAAGTATTAAAAGATATTATTATTAAGTTTCATTATTTTAATGGGAAATCTACAAAATTTGTAGTTGGCTGGGATTGTCACGGATTACCGATTGAACAACAAGTTGAAAAAAAACTAGGTAAAGAAAAAAAAGATAGTTTAGCTAAAGAAGTTATTAGAAGACTCTGTAGAGAACACGCATCAAAATTTATCGAAATTCAAAAAGATGAATTTAAATCTCTTGGAATATTGGCTGATTTTGAAAATCCTTATAAAACAATGGATTTTAAATTTGAAGCTGATATTTATAAAACTCTAACACAAGTTGCAAAAAGAGGACTTTTGCTTGAGAGAAATAAGCCTGTTTATTGGTCGTGGGCTGCAAAAACAGCATTAGCTGAAGCTGAAGTTGAGTATGAAGATAGAGTTTCTCCATCGATTTATGTGGCATTTAAACTTGATAGTGAAGCAAATACCAAACTTGAAGTTAAAAATGCAAAAATTGTAATTTGGACAACAACTCCTTGGACACTTCCAGCTAATACAGGAATTAGTCTAAATCCATTTGAAGATTATGTACTTACTCAAAATGGCTTTATTGTAGCAAAACCACTTCATCAAAAATTAGTAGAAAGTGCCATAGTTGATAGCGAAATTATCAAAACTTTTAAAGCTAATATTTTAGAAAATCTTTTTGCTATAAATCCACTAAATAACAGAACTTCAAAGATAGTTTTAGGCGAACACGTTTTAATGGATAGTGGAACAGGTGCAGTTCATACAGCACCAGGACACGGTGAGGATGATTATAGAGTTGGGCTTAAATATAATCTTGATGTGATTATGCCAGTTGATGAGAGTGGAAATTACGATGAAAGTGTTGTTAAGCTTAATTTATTTGCTAATGCAAGTGAATTTGTAGGAATTAATGTATTTGAAGCAAATGAGAAAATATTAGCACTTTTGGGTGAAGCTTTACTTAGAAAAAGTGATTTAACTCACTCATATCCACACTGTTGGAGAACTCATAAACCAATTATTTTTAGAGCTACAAAACAGTGGTTTATAGCACTAGATAAAAAAATAGAAGGCGAGAATAAAACTCTAAGAGAGATAGCTTTAGGCGAAATTGAAAAGATAAAATTTTATCCTGAAGTTGGCAAAAATAGATTAAAATCAATGATTGAAAATCGTCCTGATTGGTGTATTTCAAGACAAAGAGATTGGGGAGTTCCTATTGCATTTTTTAGAGATAAAACTACAAAAGAAGTAATTTTTGATGAAAAAGTGCTAAATTATTTAATTATGATTTTTGAAAAAATGGGTGCTGATGCTTGGTGGTCAATGGAAATTAAAGATTTACTTAATCCTGCAAGTGGATATAATCCAGATAATCTTGAGAAAGTGCTTGATATTTTGGATGTTTGGTTTGATAGTGGAAGTACTTGGAATGCGGTTTTAAATAGTAACAATTACGATAGTGGAACTTTTCCAGCTGATTTATATTTAGAGGGAAGTGACCAACATCGAGGTTGGTTTCAAAGTTCACTACTTGTAAGTTGTGCGATAAATTCAAAAGCTCCATATAAAGCAATCTTAACTCACGGTTTTACGGTTGATGAAAAGGGTGAGAAGATGAGTAAATCAAAAGGTAATGTTGTAGCACCTGAAGATGTACTCAAAAAATATGGAAGTGAAGTATTGAGACTTTGGGTTGCTATGAGTGATTATCACGGCGATTTAAAAATTAGCGACAATATTTTAAAACAAATTTCAGAACAATATCGAAAATTACGAAATACTTTTAGATTTTTACTAGCAAATATTGATGATTTAGATGAAATTGTTGGAGTGGAAAAATTTAGCGATATTGATAGATGGATTTTATTTAATGCCAAAAAAGTATTTGATGAAGCACACTCTCATTTTAGTGAATATGAGTTTTCAAAAGGACTTAATTTATTAAATAATTTTATCGTAAATGAACTTAGTGGAATTTATCTTGATATTTGTAAAGATAGGCTTTATTGCGAAAAAACTATAAGTCAACGACGAAGAGCAAGTCAAAGTGCAATGGCATTAATTACCAAATCTCTTTTAGGTTTAGTTGCACCTATTTTAACTTATACAATGGATGAAGTAATACAAAATGCTCCAAAAGTTATAAAAAGTGATAAAAATAGCATTTTTGATTTTGAATATGAAGCTTTAGCTGTTGTTGTGAATAGTTTCGATAATGAGTATATGATTGAAGCTAGAGAAAAGTTTTTTGAAATTGTAGATAAACTTAAAAAAGAGAAAAAAATCAAATCTACACTTGAGCTTAAACTTTTTAGTGATAATGAAAAGTTTAAAACACTCGATAAAACAGACTTAGAAGATTGGTTTATCGTAAGTGAAATAGTGAGTGAAGATGATATTTTGGGCGATATTGGAAACTTTAAAATCAAAAATGATAATTTTAGAGTTTTAATGGCAAATAAATTTAAATGTCCTAGATGTTGGAAATTAAATTCAATTGCCGAAGATACACTATGTGAGCGATGTGATGAGGTTATAAATGCTTAGTAATCCCATTGAATTTAGCTTCATTTTAGCAACGATTGGAGTTATATTTGTACTTATCGCAATTGGAGTATTTATCGTAAAAAAAGGAGTGAAATGAGTAAGAAAATTTTATTAGAAGATAAAGTTGATAAATTTATCAAAGAGTATAAATCTGGTGCACTTTTAATAATGGGTGGAATAAGTATTGTAAATTCCCTAATGATGGAAGTAAAACCAAGCTCGAATAAATTTTTTTTAAAGTGGATAGATGGAGTTTTAGGACCTGTTGTGATTTCAGATATTCTCCAAAAAGAGCTTACTTTGGAACTTGAAGAAGATATTTTAGAGATAATAAACACAACTATGCTTTTAATTCATAGGGCTGATTTAATTTTAAATAAAATTTTTCAAACTATCTCAAACTCTCCTGAATTTGTAAAAGATTTTTTAGTTGTAACTCAAGCTTATATTGAAATAGAAAAATTACATAATGAAGAGAGTTATAAAAAACATCAAAAATTTATCGAAACGATTTATATTGAAGATTTTAAACAATCAAAAGAAGAAGTAGAAGAGATAAAGACTGGAGCAAAATCGCTTTTAGAAAAGTTAAAAAACAATGGAGTTAAGCTAAATTAATTAACTCTTCAATCTTTTTGGCATAACTATTTTGTGCTAAAAAATCAAAAGCTTTTTGTGTATTTTCATTATAATTTATTTCATTATTCAATAATTTATCAAAATACTCAAAAAATTCCTCTTTATTAGTATAAACTAAAATCCCATTTTCCCTTGCTTCTTGTATATTTTCAAAAATTCCATTTATAGATTTAGCAGTTGCAAAAACAATTCGCTTAAGTGCAATTGAATCTAGCATTTTTGTCTTTACTCCAGTTCCAGAGTTCATCGGTACAATATGAATTCCACTTTTACTCATCTCTTCGAAAACATCAGGCACAAATCCTACAAATTCACAATTATTTAATTCATTCTTAAGCTCATTTGATACATCTTTTCCTACAACTTTAAATTTAATTTGAGGATATTTTTTTATTAAATCCAAAAATATTTCATTATTAAAACTTTTAACAGCCGTTATATTCGGCTCAAAACTCATCACACCTCTAAATAAAATTTCATTCATATTAAAATTATTATTTTGATATTTTTCAAAATTTATATTGTCAGCTGGAATTTTAAAAAAATGAGAGTTTTCTATTTTATCTATTTTAA